>JBLMXH010000346.1:0-2772 GCA_050257685.1 Nitrospirota bacterium | reverse complement strand
CGCAAGAGAGTATTTCGCGAACGCACGCTCGGCTGCCTTGTAATCAGCATAGGGAATCTTACGGTCGGCGGGACCGGCAAAACGCCGATTGTTGAGAAGTTTGCCCGGGCATTGCAGGCTGGTGGACGACGCGTGGCAATCCTCAGTCGGGGTTATAAAAGCATCCCGCGCAAACGAGATTGGCGCAGCTGGTTCCGCCGGGATTCCGAGCCTCCGCGGGTCGTTTCCGATGGAAAATCGCTACTGCTCGACTCGCTGACGGCGGGAGATGAGCCGTACATGCTTGCTCACAACTTGAAGGACGTAATCGTGCTCGTGGACAAAGACCGGGTGAAAAGTGGCCGGTTCGCCATCGATAAATGGCAGGTCGATACACTGCTGCTCGACGACGGATTTCAATATCTCCATCTGAAGCACCGGCTGGACATGGTACTGGTGGATCGGCAGGCCCCTTTCGGAAACGAATTCCTCCTGCCGCGGGGGACCTTGCGCGAGCGACCGCGTAATCTGCGCCGGGCGAGCTACATCTTTATCACCAAGAACACCGGCGAGCCCAATTTCGAGTTAATGCGACGGATCCGTCGTTACAATCGGACCGCTGAAGTAATCGAATGCGCACACAAACCGCTTTATCTTCAGAATGTTTTTACCGGCGAACAACTGCCGCTTGAGTCGCTGCGCGATACCTTCGTCGGTTCGCTGTGCGCAATCGCTGCGCCGGAAAGCTTTGAAGGTGCCCTCAACAAACTCGGCGCTCATGTCGATCTCGCAACGCGTTACATCGATCACCATTACTATACTGAGGCGGAACTGGTCAGCTTCATAAAGCGTTGCATCCGACGCGATCTGGCGATGATCGTGACCACTGAAAAGGACTCGGTCCGGATGCCGCGCCTGCCGGAGGCGGAATTGAAGGTGCCGATTTATTTCCTACGGGTGGAAATCGAAGTCTTGAGCGGGCATGAAAGCTGGGAGCATTGCGTCGCCCGAATTTGCAAACCGAAGCCACTCCTCGCGCCTGAGCGCTTCTTCGCCTGATGACGGTTGGAAAAGCAATGAGAGTGACGGGGAGGAACTGGAAATCAGAAACTTTGCGTCCATTGCGGACGTTGTGCGAGGTTGAGCATTCATGTCGGAGAAAGCGCAGCTTGTAGTTGAGGGGAAGAAGCTTTCGGTATCGAACCTGAATAAGGTGCTTTACCCGAAGACCGGGTTCACCAAAGGCCAGGTCATTGACTATTTTATTCGAATAGCGCCGGTGCTTTTGCCGCACTTAAAAAACCGACCGCTGACAATGAAACGCTATCCTGACGGTGTTGAGGGCGAGTTTTTCTACGAAAAAAACTGTCCGTCGCATCGGCCTGCATGGGTGAAAACGGCGAAAGTGTGGAGCGAAGGCAATCAGCGGAGCATGGACTACTGTCTCGCCAACGATCTGCCGACGCTTGTCTGGGCGGCAAACCTTGCCGACCTCGAGTTGCACACGGCGCTGTCGCGCAAAAATGCTATCAAACGCCCGACTACGATGGTCTTCGATCTCGATCCCGGTGCGCCTGCAGACATCGTGCAATGCTGTCAGGTCGGGTTATGGCTTCGCGATCTTCTGGAGAAAATGAAATTGAAGAGTTGGCCGAAGACCAGCGGGTCAAAAGGTTTGCAAGTGTATGTGCCGTTGAACACGCCGGTGACCTACGATGCCACGAAAGATTTATCGCGTTCCCTGGCGCAATATCTTGAGCACGAGCATCCCGAGCTCGTTACCTCCAATATGTCCAAGGCCATGCGCAAAGGGAAAGTGTTCGTCGATTGGAGCCAGAACGACGAACACAAAACCACGATCTGCGTCTACTCACTCCGCGCGAAGGAAGAACCCACGGTTTCCACTCCGGTTACCTGGAAAGAAGTGGAAAATTGTTTAAAAAAGAAAAATGCCGAGCTGCTGAAATTTCGCTCAGACCAGGTTCTCAACCGCGTAGAGAAATATGGCGATCTGTTCGAGCTGGTCGAAACACTCAAACAAGAGCTGCCGAAGAAAAAGAACTTATGATGTAATCGATTCGACGAGGATCGAAATGTATGAACAATCAGTTTTTGTTTAATGCCGTTGGATGGTTGGGAGCGGCAGCTCTGCTTGTCGCTTACGCCATGGTATCTTCACGGAGGTTGGAAGCACATTCGACCGTCTTTCAGCTCCTGAACGTCGGCGGCAGCCTTCTCCTGGCCGCAAACACAATTTTTTACGGAGCGTACCCCTCCACTTTTGTGAACCTCATCTGGGCTGCAATAGCGGTTTTTTCAATCGCCACCCAAAAGCGAATTTCGTCTCGTTAGGGACCCACGGATTGTTTCGCATGCGCAAAGTTAATCTCAAAGACATTCCAGAGCAGGAACGGAAATCGCCAAAGGGGAAATTTGGACGGACGTCGAAGAATATTTCGGTCGCGCTGGGGCGAGAGCCGGAGTCGCTCGATTTGTCGAAGCGGCATCCGTTTGATCTCGCGCTGGTGCGGGTTCCAAAGGGCAAAGCGCTGTGTCCGTATCACGCGCACGCTGCTGAATCGGAGCTCTATCTCGTCGTTTCCGGCCGCGGAAACGTGCGCGACAAGGACGGAATGATTGAGGTTGGACCGGGCGACGCTTTTTTCTTTCAGCCTGGTGAAGCGCATCAGTTAAGCAATGCGGGTGATGAGGATTTTGTTTACTACGTCATTGCCGATAACCCGCGCAGCAGCGGGGCAACAGGCGATTCTTGCTATTACCCCGATAGCGGTA
>JBLMXH010000345.1:0-4326 GCA_050257685.1 Nitrospirota bacterium | reverse complement strand
TTTCCCCGCGCCGGCTTTCAAACGTGATGATCTGCCCACATACGCGTTTTTCCCCGGACCGGTACAGATAACTGAGATAGGCACTCATCAGCGCGCGCGTTGTCGAAACTTTCCGCGCTTCCGGCAACAGATTGATGTGAAAATGCGGCACTCGCCGCGGCTGAGCGGGGACTTCACGCCAGCCATACATCAGAATCCAGCGAATAAACCGGCGCGAGCGCTGGTTGTAACGGAAGTAACGGGTCAGCGCGCGAAAGAACAACCAGACGTTTTGATAAAGCGCGTAGAGCTGGTTTTGCAAAGGCTTCCGCGAACCGAGCAGGTAGCCGGAGATTTCGCCGTCCACTTCCAGGAGAAAACACGATTCCGGCTCGTGATCAGTATAGTAAGTCGTGAGAAAATCGGCGAATAATTCACGATCCTCATAAACCGGGTCGATCGGATCGCCGAGAAATCCGGTATTGCAGCAGAGTTTTCTTACCGTCTCGCGGTCTGATCTGCGATAGCCACGGATGAGGAACGGCTGGTGGTCATCGTTCAGCATTTAGTCGCGGTATTTTGAGCGAAGCTCGCGATAAATGCAAAACAGTTCATCAAATACGCGCGGCCAGCTGTAAAGGCTCCGCGCAACGCGTGCAGCGTTCCTGCCCATCACGGATAATTTTCTATCACTGCAATTTTCGATTGCGTTCACCAGCGCATCGGCGCTGTTTTCCAGCGCCCAGGATTCCTGGTCATGACAAATCACGTTATCCATGTAGCTACCGCGAATTCCCACTACCGGCGTCCCGCACGCCTGGCATTCCAGGGCTGCAAGGCCAAATGTTTCCTGAACACCAGGATGCACGAATAGATCGGCAGCACGATAGAAACCAGCGAGCTCGCATGGATCGGCGCAGTAACGAATCCATGAAACATTGTCGGTTCGCAATTGCAGTTTGCGGAGTTGCGTTCGGTCCGGACCATCGCCGATCACGAGCAAATGAAATTCATTTGGGCGTCGTCGTTGCACACTCTTGAAAGCGCGAAGCAAAGTCGCTGTGTTCTTTTCTTTTGCGAGGCGGCCTACATAAAGAAGGAGATTTTGACCTGAATTAACGCCAAGCGCGCGCCTTGTTGCGTCGGTTCCGGATCCGTCGGGTCGGAAAATCTCCGTGTTAACACCGAGACTTAGCACGCGCACGTTATGTACGCCCCAGTCACGCAGCACGCGGCCCAGCAGGTCCGACGCGACGATTGTGGCAGCGTGCTGATTATAGAGTTTGCAAACGTACGCGCGGGATAACTTCATCACGCGATGTGTCGCCCTTTTCCCAAGCAGTGTGGCGCTCTTTCGCACGTACGCTTCTGGAAAATGCGAATGATAAAATCCGACAACAGGTACGCGCAGTTTTCGCCCGATCTTCAATGCTTTCCAGCCAAGCTGATACGGGTCGGCCGACTCGATGACGTCCGGCCGTTCACGATCCAAAATTTCTTCCACGGCGCGAAGGTTCAACAGCGCTCGGTATTGCGCTGTTCGCGACACAACAGGAGAACGAATCGTGTAAACACGCGAGCACCCGTTTGCTTTCACCTTCGTCTTCGCACCGGGAACGATGAGAACATGTTCGTACCGCGACCCGTGCCTGTCGATGTAACCGATCTTCTCATGAAGGTAACGTTTCACGCCCCCGCTGACGGGAGAGTAGAACTGGGTGAGATCGCAGATTTTCACTGAATTGCCGATTTGCGATTTGCGATTTGCGATTTGATCGCCGTTTTTTTCGACGATGCCATGATGGCGACGATTTCGTTTGCCTCGGTCAACAAAGACGTCACTTTCGCTGCACCGACCAATTCCGTTTCAATTATCAATTCAAGCCAAAACGCGGTTTCATCTGCTTCTTCTTCGACAACGCCAAGCTTGGCAACAAATTCGGGTTTCGAGCGAGCTCGGCAGGCCGCGCGGTAATTAGCTGCTACAGACGTGCCGCTTCTTATCAATTGGGCAGCGACTGCTTTTCCTTGGATGGATCGAGGCAGGGCGCCTACAAGCTTGAAAATCCGCAAAGCGAATTGCTTTGTTCGTTGAAGAAGTTCGCGTTCAGTCATTAATCAATCGCAATTCGCAAATCTCAAATCGCAAATCAGCGGCTCTCTGAGCCGCTGAGATACTTCTCCGCCTGCAGTGCCGCGGCACAACCCATTCCCGCAGCAGTAACTGCCTGCTTGTAAACGCGGTCAGACACGTCGCCGGCGATGAAAACGCCGGGGACTTTACTTTCGACCCCGTTTTTCGCGAGCAGATAGCCCTCAGAATCCATATCGAGTTTGCCTCGATAGGCCTTTGTGTTGGGATCGTGCCCGATCGCGACAAACACGCATGCCACTGGCAGCTCGCGTTCTTCATTTGTCTTCACATTGCGTAATTGGACGGCACGCATCTCGCCCTTTTCGTCCGCAATGTATTTTGTCACTACCGTGTTCCAGATCGGCTCGATCTTTTTGTTCGTGAACACGCGCTCCTGCATGATTTTCGATGCTCGCATTTGGTCGCGCCGATGAATGAGATAAACCTTCGAAGCAAACCGGGTCAGAAATGTTGATTCCTCTGCCGCGGAATCGCCGCCGCCGACCACGCAGACCGGCACGTTTTTGTAAAATGCGCCGTCGCACGTCGCGCACGACGTCAAGCCGTGACCGACCAATTTCTCTTCGCCTTCCAATCCCAAATACCGCGCCGCGGCGCCGCTGGCGATGATCAGTGCCCGCGCCTCCAGCCATTCATCATCGGCTTTAATCCGGATATGCTTGTTGCTCGGATCAAAATCGGTCACTTCTGCGTAGGAAAACCGGGCGCCAAATTTCTCGGCTTGTCTGTGCATGTTCAAAATCAGTTCCGGCCCATCGATTCCGTCGGGAAACCCAGGATAATTTTCGACCAGCGTCGTCGTGGAAAGCTGCCCGCCGGGCTGCCGCCCTTCCAGCACTAACGGGCTAAGGTTCGCGCGGGCGGCGTAAATCGCCGCAGTTAGTCCTGCGCAACCGCTACCAACAATGATCACTTTCTCCATCGGTAAAATTTAGCATAGCGCGCAAGTTGCACAGCGAGCGAACTATTCCTGTAGGGGCACTCTATGGGCGCCGAAACCGCGCATCACAAGTTGGTCGGCGGTCACAGACCGCCGCTACAGGAAGCGCCAATCTCACGCCGTCACGCGCACGTTGATTCTGTGAAGCCCGCTCGTGCCGGAGAACGGGCCGCGATCTTCCTCCCATTCCTGCAGGTCGCCTTCTCCATCTGTAGCACGAACAACAAGCGCGTAATCACCAGGCGCGGCGGGTGTCCACTGTGCCTTCCAGAGTGACCACGCCAGATTGCCGCCGGAGTAGTAAACTTCCGCGTCGTTCCATGTCTGGCCATCATCGAAACTCAGTTCAACGCGCGAGATGCCGCGATCGCCACCGAAGGCCATGCCTTTCACTTCGATGGGGGTAGTCAGTTTGCCTAACGATAAAAACATCCAATCATCGGGGACATCGATTCTCGATCTCGTCGGCACAATGAAATTCGGTCCCCATCCCTGTGTCTCATAAAATCCTTTCGCGTTCGCGTCGGTCACTTCAACGCTCGTGAGCCATTTCACGTTTTTCTCACCGAAGTAGCCCGGAACAATCACGCGTAACGGATAACCGTGTCGGTCCGGTAAAGGCTCGCCGTTCATTTCGTAAGCAAGCAACGTTGTTGGTTCCATCGCTTTCTCCAGCGGGATGGTGTCGGTGTAATTATCGACGCCGTGCAGACGCACGCGCGCCGCGCCGGAGAGCACTCCGGCCTGGTCGAGTAAATCGCGCAGTGGAAGACCTTTCCATACGGCATTGCTGATGAGGCCGGCGTCCAAACCGTTGCTGATGCACATAAGAGTTGCTTCCTGCGTGGTGGCTGTGAATCCGAGAAGGTCCTGGAACCGCCAGGTCGCCGGGTTCTGCACGAGCCCGCCGATTTCAAGATGCCACAGGTCGATGTTCACCTTCGGATCGACAACGTTTTTGGTGACGCAATAGAACAAGTCGTTAGGCGTAATCGGCTGAACAATGCTGCCTTTGTACTGCGTGCCGTCGTAGCTGAATGTCGCGGCCCGATACAGGTTGCGCGCCAGCGCCAGTCCGCCACCGAGCGCCGCGACGCCAACTGTGCCCACTACGAATGCGCGGCGGCCAATGGCCGGAGTGAACTCGGGATTTTGTCCGTGTTCGGACGGACTCGCCGTGGCGAGCGTGCCTTTGTTTTGCGTGGTCAGAAATCGCAACCCTGCCAGTAGCGTGCGTTCGAACAAAAAGACA
>JBLMXH010000344.1:0-3744 GCA_050257685.1 Nitrospirota bacterium | reverse complement strand
TGAGCCGATTCCATCTCGCGCAGTGTAGATCGATGAGCGTGTTAAAGAATTCGTCAAAGTTCTTTTCAGAAGCAGATTCGAACGCGAGCTCGCTAATTTTTTCCGCACGACGGCGATAACGTCGGAGGTTGCGCCGCATGTTTGCAGGGATCGGTTGCGCCAAATCCACAATTGGAGCTCGCGCCCGATGAGCTCTGCGATCTTGTTTTCGAAAACGCACGTCTGCTCTCACTTAAAGATAAGGATCTGACAAACGATTTTCCGACTGTCGCTGAAGCGGTTCGCTCGATACGCGCCGACACCGCGTTGATCGACGGCGAAGTCGTTGCCATAGATTCCGACGGTTGCCCTTCTTTCCAAGCGCTACAAAACCGGGCATCGCTTGGGCGCGACTGGCAAATCGTGTACTACGCGTTCGATCTTCTGAATTTTGAAGGTGAAGACTGGACCAAAAAACCGTTACATGAACGAAAGGAAAAGTTGCGCGAGATCCTCGGGGATTCGGATATACGATACAATGCGAACCTTTCCGGTTCTCCTGAAGAAATTATCCGGACGATCAAAGCAGCGGGACTGGAAGGCGTGATCGCGAAGAAACGCGATTCGGTCTACCGCGCCGGCGCGCGAGTGACCACGTGGCTCAAATTTAAAATCAACAAAGCCCAGAAATTCGTGATCGGCGGGTACAAACCGAATGCAACAAGTTTTCAGTCGATTCTGGTCGGATATTACAAAGGAAAGAAACTACTTTTCGCGGGCAAGGTCCGTCAGGGCTTTAACCCATATGTGCGTGCGAAGCTTTTCGAAGCAATGCGGCCGTGCCTAACGAGCAAATGTCCATTTGTCAACCTGCCGAGCAGCCGCACAAGCCATTTCGGCGAAGGCATCACCACGGAAGAAATGAAAGAGCTACGGTGGCTCAAACCAAAGCTGGTGGCGCAAATCAGTTTTACTGAGTGGACGAACTATGGCCTGCTCCGTCATGCCACATTCGACGGAGTGCGCGACGACAAGGAACCGCGCACTGTTATCCGTGAAGTAGCCGCAGCGTAAGCTACATGCCTGATTGCTCGAGAACCGATTGCAGCTCTTGGAAGTTTATGGGCTTGACCAGGTGAAAATCGAACCCGGCATCTTTGGAACGTTGCACATCCTGCTCCGTGCCAAAGCCAGTGAGCGCTATTGCCTTGATATGTCCCTTCGCCCGCGCCTGGGCGGCTACTTCGTAACCGCTTCCATCGGGCAAACCGATGTCACACAAGATGACGTCGATATTATCCGCGCCCATGATATCCATGGCGCCCTCGACGTTACCCGCAGTTACAACGTTGTGGCCAAAATGGGTAAGTAGACGCGACAATGCGCGTCGGGTGTCCTGGTGATCTTCCACGAGCAGTATACGCAGTGGTTTGGATGTTTTCCCGCCGAGCCGTTGGTTCAGGCCGATCGCTGCGGATCCGTCTGGTAAAGTGTCCAACGTAACCTTGAACGTTGCGCCGAAACTTCGGCCACGGCTCTCCGCATCGATTCTGCCATGGTGCAGATCGACGAGGCGTTTCGATATCGCGAGTCCGAGACCAAGCCCGCCGAACTGCCGGGTTACAGAAGAATCAGCCTGCTCAAATGGCTGAAATAACGAAGCCAACCGCTGTGGTTCAATTCCGATTCCTGTGTCAGTAATTTCAAAATGGAAGCGTCCATCTTTGTCGTTAAAGGTGTTGATGGTGATCTGTCCGCCGTGTGGGGTGAATTTCACCGCGTTGTTGATCAAGTTCCAGAACACTTGCTGAAGGCGAATGCAATCAGCCAGGATGTGACAGCGTGACGCCTCAAGCCGGGTCGAGATGTTCAACTGCTTCGCTGCTATCGCCGAGCTTGCGGTTTCAAGCGCGTTTTGAATGATCGTGTGCGCATCACAATCTACCAGTTCGAGATGAAGCTTACCACGAGCAATCCGCGTGAGGTCGAGCAGGTCGTCAATCAATCGAGCCTGTAGTTGCACGTTGCGCTTTATTATCTCGATGTCCTCAACGAACTCCGGTGGAAGTTTTTCCGCGTTGTCTTCGAGGTAGGTGGCGGCTGCCAACGCCGGGGTCAATGGTGTGCGCAGTTCATGGCTGAGCGCGGCCAGAAAGTCGTCCTTCGCTTTGCTGGCCTTTTGCGCTGCAATTTTTTCCGCTTCAAATTCACGGCTCCGAATCTGATCGGTGATATCGCGTGTGACTTTGGAGAAACCTCGAATTTTTCCGGCGTCATCCCGAAGGGCAGTAATGATAACCTCCGCTTCGAAAGTTGATCCGTCTTTTCGGACTCGCAGACCCTGATCGCGAATGTATCCGCGGCGGCCCGCTTCGCGCAGATTGCGTTGCGGTTTGCCGGCGGCCACGTCGTCTGCTGTATAGAACGACGCGAAGTTTTTCCCGACGATTTCTTCTGTGGAGTAACCTTTGATTTTCTCCGCACCTGTATTCCAAGTGATCACGGTGCCGTTCTGATCCAACAGGTAAATGGCGTACTCCTCGACACTATCCACCAGAATGTGGAATTGTTCGGCAGTCTCGTGCAGTACGGTGTTGCTGGACAGCTTTGTAGGCATCGGCTGAGACACAAAATCTCGCCTACGATTCGAACCTTGCCTTTGATCTGGTTCCCCCTGCACCGAAACAATTTTATTGGAAGAGTGCCTTTCCAAGCAAGCGGCAGTTCATGGCTGTTACCGCGTCTGTGCAATGTGAGGAGCCACCGCTTAGTCGAGCGCTGAAGTATTGCTTCTAGAAATCTTCCGCTTCCTGTTGTTCTATCTGTGTTAAGACGATTTGGATTTACAGGAAGAGAGCGTCACTGGTGACGACGTTTTTCGGAAACCTTCGCAGCCGAAGTATTTGAAACGGCTAAAGCGCGAGCCAGGTCTGCCTCATCCGTGAGATCGAGGCGCAACGGGGTAATTGATACCCAACCGTGTTCAACAGCCCAGCGATCAGTCCCTTCCGCAGCACCTTCGAGCGGCGTGACTGTGAACCAAAAAATCGGTCGCCCAGCCGGGTCTTTGTCGGGAACGACTTTACCATCGTAATGCCGCACAGACTGCCGCGTCCAACGGATGCCCTTCGGCTTTTCCGGCAAATTTACGTTTACCAGCGACAGTGTTTTGATCGGCAACAGCAACTCGAAGACACGCACGACGTATGGTTCGAGCGCTGCGAAATCCGGTTCCCCACTATCGCTGACATTTGTGCTGAATGCGATGCCGCGTGAACCGAGCAATGCTGCCTGCTTCGCTGCTGCAAGAGTACCGGAATGCCAGCATGAGTTGCCCAGGTTCAGTCCGAGATTGATTCCCGAAAGCACGACGTCAACGTGGCCCCACCGGTGCATGCCGAGCGCGACGCAATCGGCCGGCGTCCCATTAACGCGATGCGCTTCGAAACTGTCGAGGTGAATGCGTTTAAGCCGCAGCGGTCGCGATGCCGTGATCGCATGTCCCATTGAAGATTGCTCCACATCTGGCGCTACGATCCGCACTTCTCCAAATCGTTTTGCTGCTTTGGCCAGCGCTACGATCCCGGGACTGTAAACACCATCGTCGTTAGAGACCAGTATCCGCATCTTCACAAACAAAACGCGTAGCGGAGTGGTTTTGGCCGATTAGGTGGTGAGGATGCATTCACTGGCGAGTAAATCATGCGAGTGCTGTTGATTCATAACCCGAAAGCGGGAGACGGTAAACACAGTAAGAAACAATTA
>JBLMXH010000343.1:0-3286 GCA_050257685.1 Nitrospirota bacterium | reverse complement strand
TTTGTTCCCTGCGCGAACTGTATCCCCCGCCACTCGGCAAAATGTAATCCAGCGTAGCTCAGTGGTAGAGCGGTCGGCTGTTAACCGATTGGTCGTAGGTTCGAATCCTACCGCTGGAGCCATAAGCGCGTGCGAATGGGCAGCAACGATACTTTACATACAATGAAAGTGTTGTTTTCAGCGATTCTCGTTTTCGCGGTTTGCGTCGGCAGTATTCAAGCGCGCCCTGCGCGAACTGCCAGAAACGTGGCGAAGAGCGCGGCGATCACAGCGAAAAACGTTGCGCACAGCGTTGTGAAAGGCACCAGGCGAACGGTGCATACAGTCGTCTACACGTTGACCCGCTAATCGAGACGCGTATCCGCCCGGGCGGTAAATGCATTACTGTTCCTGGTTCGCATCACGCCGAAGACGTCTGCAAGATGTACTTTGAATTGCGGTCACCCTGCAAATGAGGATAGTGCGGCAATGCTTTGTAATCTGATGCGGCCACCGCTGAATCGAGCCGCGAATAAGCGGAACACAGTTTCGAACGGGAATTGTTAGAAACTGTCGAACGGGTTTCTGGTTTATCTCAGGGAATGATCTCGCAATCGCTCTTTGGTCGCCCAAGCCTGTCGCCGCAAATACGTGAATTCGTTCTGCGCATTTTCGCCGGACTCTTAATCACCGCGATTTTCCTGGGTGGCATTCAACTGCGCCGCTGGGTCGGTGAGAACACCAGGCATGTGCGATATCAGCATGACCTAGTCAACGCCCTTTACTGGGGCAACGAGACCTTGAAAGAAGCACGTCGGTTATCGCCCGACGATGCGACCGCCGATTCGTGGATGGGATTCTGGCGCGGTTATCTTGCTCTCTACGATCGGGTAAAAGACGAAGCGTACGAGAATACTTACCACCTCGATTATCCGCCGCTGCGACTTCTGTTGATGGCTATCTGGGCCAAACAGGTGCACAACCAATTTCCCGGTCTTGATGACGGACATCCGAAGCTGGTTAACCCCTTACTGAAGATTAACATCGTGTGCGAACTGCTTTCTGCGGTGGCGATCTTTTTTTTAGTTCAGCTGTGCGTGCGTCGCTTTTCATCGGCGAACCAGCTGCGACCGGTAAGTAGTTTGCGACTTAAAAATCGCGCTACCGTTCTAGGTCTCGCTGCAGCGAGTGTGGCATGGCTCGAACCATCGATGATTCTCGACTCGCATGGTTGGCCGCAGTGGGACGCGCGGATCCTGCCATTTTACCTTTTCGCCGCCCTCGCAGTCCTGAAAAATCGCTGGTTCACATGTGGTTGCCTGCTGGCCGTAGGCTCCATGTTCAAAGGGCAACTGCTACTGGTCGCTCCTTTCTTTTTTCTTTGGCCACTCCTGCAAAAACAATGGATCGCAACGCTCCGCATGCTCGCAGGATTCACAGCAACGGCAGCGCTGATAGTTTCACCCTGGCTTCTGCGGAATCCTTCGGCCTGGATTGCGATCGCTGTTGTCGTTGCGGTGAGCTCTTTTCTGGCCTGGCGATTTAGATTGCCTTATCGAGCAGCGTGGCTCACCGGAATTGTCGGCTGTTCCATGTCCATTAGTGGCACATTCACCGGTGGCAGTTTTGCCTGGTTGGAGATCGGCTTTATCTACGGCAGCGTACATTATCCTTACCTGTTCATCAGTTCGTGCTACAACCTCGCATCACTCCTTTCCGATCATGGCTGGTCATTAAAGGATTCTCTTTTGTCGGTGCACCTGGGACCGCTGCATCTACATCTTACATTGCAGTGGGCACTGCGTCTCATCTACCTCGGTACGCTGGCATTGTGCGCCGGTGGTGCGGCGCGGCATCTGCGCAATCGCGATCCGCGCGTGCTGATTGCAATCGCAACACCCTGGCTCCTAATGTTCGCGCTGCTGGGTCAGATGCATGAGCGTTATCTCATGTGGGGCGCGGTCGTTAGCGCTGTCGCCCTGGGAGTTAGCGTGCGTTTGAGCATCGTCCATTTCATCATCTCCGCCGCGAGCACAGCGATGATCGTTCACGTTATGCTAATCGATAAAAAACTCGACGCGACCCTCCGCGCGATCGATGTACTCGACGGCATTCGGCCGTATGCATCGGTTCTTGTGCTCGCTTGCGTTGCGATTTACCTCTTGGATGCGCTTGGCTTACGCATTCCAGCTTTAGAACGTGGAGCCATCAAACCGGCTACCGCGCCTCAACTCCCGATCGGACCCGAGCCGGAGGAAGCCTGACCTGCGCTAGCCCATTCGGCTTCGCACAAAGGCAAAATACAAAACAAGCACTAGCGCGATCAGATAGGTGAGCCAGCTGATCTCGCGCCCGCGACCACTGAATGCTTTGATGATGGCGTAGCTGATGAATCCCAGCGCCAGGCCGTCGGCAATTGAATACGACAACGGAATGCCAACGATTATCAGGAAGGCCGGGATCGATTCAGTGTAATCTTTCCAGGCGATCTTCGCCACGTTTTGCATCATCATCGCACCAACGATCGTCAGCGCCGGCGCAGTAATGGGCGGATAAGCGCCGATCCTCGCAATCAACGGACTGACAAATAGAGCAACCAAGAAGAGCGCGGCGACGACAAGGCCCGTCAGGCCCGTTCGCCCCCCGGCTTCGACCCCGGCGGCGCTTTCAATGAAACTGGTGACGGTGCTGGTTCCGAGCGCAGCGCCTGCCACCGTGCCAATCGCATCGGAGACCATGGCCTGTTTCGCGCGAGGCAATTTATTGTCGCGCATGAATCCGGCTTGCTCGCATACGCCGATCAAAGTGCCGATCGCATCGAATGTGAACATGAAAAGAAAAACAAAAACGAACGGCAACATCGCGGGCGTCAGCGCATGCCCAACATCCATTTTGAGAAAAGTCGGCCCCAGCGATGGTGGTGGCGCCACGATCGCCTGCGCAAATTCGAAGCGTGTGGCCAGCATCGAATGGCTCACGTCAAACGCCCCGGAAATTCCCGAGGGCAGATGCTGCAATGCCAACTTAAACAGACATGCCAGAGCCGTCGCGACTAGGATGCCCCACAAAATCGAGCCCCGGACATGTCGCGCGTGCAGGACCGCCGTAGCCAGCACGCCAACGAAGAACACCATCAAATCGGGCGACGCGAAGTGCGCATTGAGTTTAACGGCCGTGGCGGGATCCTTGACGATCACACCAGCTTGCTGCAATCCGATGAATGCAATGAAGAGACCGATCCCGGCAGCAATACCGTTTTTCAGACTCGGGCTGATCGAATCAAAAATAAGTTCGCGCAACCCGATCA
>JBLMXH010000342.1:0-3092 GCA_050257685.1 Nitrospirota bacterium | reverse complement strand
AGTTCTTTGCCCATGCCTGATTAAAAATTTCGCGAAGTCGTCTGCTCTCGTCGCGCAGGTTCTTGAGATCTGCCGGACGAATCCTGACCGGCCAACGCTTTTTTAAGCGCGTTGCGAGCCGTCGTAAATGCGCTGCGGCGTTCGAAGGATCAGCGAACCACCACGCGTACCAATCTTTCGTTTTCGTAAACCCGCAGTTCTCGATCAACTCACGGTAGTATGGCGGATTGTGCGCGGTCAGGATCGTTGGCGGAAACTGAAAACCGTCAATTAATAACCCGCACACATAATTCGTGGAATAATCGATCGGTCCCATCATCTCGGTGCGGCCTTTCTTTCGAAGCCAGTTGGCCGCAGCATCGAAAAGCGCAGCGGCTACCTCTTTATCGTCGATGCATTCAAACAGGCCGAAACAGCCGATATTCGTTTGATGCAGCGAATTGTAATTCGGATCGTCACTGGCCATGATTCGGCCGGCAATGTTGCCGTTCTTTCGCGCGAGGAATAGCACCGCGTCGCCGTGTCTGTAGAACGGATGCCGTTTGCGATCGAGAAACCGTTTACGTTCGATGATCAGCGGCGGTACCCACGCCGGATCATTCACATAAATTTGCCACTGAAATTTGATGAACGCGGCGCGTTCACGGCGGGAGGTCACTTCTGAAACTTGGATGCTCGACACGATCGGTCTAAATCCATTCTGTCATGTTGAGCAGAGCGAAACATCTCTGGCCAATTTGGGGACGTTCGGTACGGAAACGATCAGAGATTTCTTCGCTCCGCTCAGAATGACAGTGTGCAATCATTTTAGTCTTTATCGTTCGTGTGCCATCAAGAGTCGCTCCAGCGATTCAGCCATTTTTTCCTGGCGCGCAATCAAATAAACGAACAACAGATTCAGCGGGATGAGCTCGAACCAGAAGTAATAAACCGGTTGCCCGAGTAACAGCACAGCAAATAAAACCAGCATGCGCGTGTTAGTCATTAACAGCCGCCACCACTTGAGCGTTGGGCCGGCAGCATCTCGATAGCGCTGTTCGAACCACTCGGGAATTCGATCATGCAACGCTTTGTTTGCAGTCTCGCGTAACTTCTTCAGACGCGGCGCGAGCATTTCCTGTTGAAAAGTGAAATTCAAATAGAGCGCGAGAAGCAGCTTGTCCCATGTTCGCTGCCTCCAGCTCAACTTTCGATAGTCGGAGTGCAGTGTAGCAGAGGAATCTATTTCGGTGCGTGATTCGCCAGTCAAAAAGAGAAATGCGGTACGGTAATAATCAGCCGCTGCGCCCTGCAAAGCATGACTGATCGCCGCGCCAAGCGCCAAAAGCCAGATCGCCGGCGACGCACCTGCAAACGCACAGCGAAGCGTCAAATGAATGTAAACGCTCGCGAATCCCAGGTGATCGGCAAGGCTATCAATGATGCGCCCTTTGCGGCTTGCCTTGTGAGTTAACCGCGCCAGCTGACCGTCTGCATTATCGAGCGTATTCGCGCAGACGTGAAGCACCATGCCCGCGATGTTGATGCCGAGATTACGGTAAAAATAAAGATGCCCGGCCAGCACGCCGCAGAGACCGGCCAGCAGACTCACACCTGCTGGCGTGATTTTCAGACGTGCGAAAAATTCCGCCATCCGAAATCCCAGCGGCCGGTAAAAATGAAGATCCAGAATTCCCTCGACTTCGCGTGCTTTTAAAGTCGATTCGATTTTTGAGGTCGCGGTCTGAACAACCTGTGCTGGCATTAGGAATTCATCCTCACCGCCAGCTCGGACATCTTGCAGCGCAACCGGAAGGTAGTCGCTTTGATCTTCGAATCTGCCTTTAGCGTGTCGTGTAGAATGTTGAGCGCTTCATCGAGATCGGCGCGGGTGTGTTTGGCGGTCACGCACGCCCGGAAGCAAATCTTGTTTTGTGGCACGGCGGGATAATCCACAGGCGCAACCCACAAACCGCGTCGCCGTAATTCGTGACCTAACCGGTACATGCGTTCCCGGTCGCCAATCACCAGCGGCATAATGTACGTTGTCGACCGCCCGGTATCGATGCCAATATTGCGCAGTTGCTCGTGAAAATAATCGGCGTTCTCCCAAAGTTTCCTCCGCAACTCCGGCTCGCGCGTTCCGATTTCCAGCGCTTTTGAAATCGCTGCAACCACTACTGGTGGCAAAGCGCACGAATAAACATAGGGGTGCGCGTAAAAACGAAGGTACCGAAGCGTCTCCTTCGAGCCGGCCACAAATCCGCCCAATGCGCCAAAGGCTTTTGAAAATGTGCCGTAAACAAGCGGTATGCGATCTTCCACCCCGAATTTTTCCGCAGCGCCGCGACCGTTCTCGCCGCACGCCAGCATTGAGTGCGCTTCATCGACAAAGACACGTGCGCCATGCGACTCTGCGACGTCGAGCAATGCCGGCAGATCCCCGAAATCGCCATCCATGGAATAAATGCCTTCCATCACCACCAGTTGGCGGCGACCCTGTTTGCGCGCCAGCGCCTTTTCGAGCGATGCCGCATCATTATGCTCGAATTTGTCTGCGCGACATCGCGAAAGCGCCGCGCCGTCGCGCAAACTCAAATGGGAACGATTATCCAAAATCGCTACATCATTTTTGCGCAGCAAACCGGAAATGGTTCCGAGCGCGCCGCCAAATCCGCTGTTAAAAAGCATCGCGTCTTCACGGTTCAGAAATTTTGCCACCTGCCGCTCAAGCTCGCGGTGGAGGTCGGTCATCCCGGAAAGCATGGGCGAACCGCATGCGCCCAGACCGTAGGTCTTCAATGCTTCCTGCGCGGCGGCGATGACTTCAGGATGATTAGCGAGGCCGAGATAATTGTAGGAACAAAGATTGATCACGGACCTCGGCCGGCCGTTGTAATCGATCGTCGTGCGCGCATCGGCACTCGCGAGCAGCTCCGGTTCATAAAGTTCCACCGCAAACTTGGCCTGTCGCATCCAATGTGTGAATCCTGGCGGTGGCTCGAGCGGGTCGCTCGTTTCCTGTGCCAGAAAATTACTCAAGCTAAGCTTTGCCGGATCAACATTCATTTAGCCCCAGACTCTGTTGTACTCGCATCCGTCTGCACAGACGG
>JBLMXH010000341.1:0-4258 GCA_050257685.1 Nitrospirota bacterium | reverse complement strand
TAATCCCAGTCGTCGCTCAGCAATGCGCGCGTTTCTTCCACCGCCGTGCGCCAGATCTTCATCATTTCTTCGTCGTTACGCTGGTATAGCCCGCCATAGTTGCCGTCGTTGAGATATTTCCGCACTGACTTCGGGTCGAGGCATCGCAGTTTATCAGAATCGCTCATTGGCTTCTGACGTGAAGGCACCTCCACTGTTTCCAGGCGCGTCCATGGAAAATTTTCCATCCACGACGCGTGCGAAGCGACGGGATCAATTGCCTGCACTTGCGCCCAGACTTTCGGAGCGTTCCACCAATTATGGAACTTGATCCGCATTCCCGGATGATCTGCCATCCATTCGCCGATAAATCCTTGCGCAGGCGTGTTGCCGCCGTGGCCATTGACGATTAAGACACGTTTGAATCCTTGCTCGGCGATTGCATCGAGAATGTCACCCACCACTGACATGTAGGTTTGCACCGTAAGAGTAATCGTTCCCGGAAATGCGCGGAAATATGGTGTAATGCCGTAGGCCAGGACCGGAAACACAGGAACACCTAACGGCTCGGCCACTTCGACAGCCAGACGCTCAGCTAAAATGCTGTCCGTGCTCAAACTCAAATAAGCGTGTTGTTCCGTGCAGCCCAGCGGCACCAGTGCGCGATCATCGCGCCTGAGATATTGCTCCACCATCATCCAATTCATTTCGCTGATACGCATTGCCGAACTTGACGTATGGATCTCAGGAGTCCACGTGGATTTGATTGAGTGTTCGAACAATTTTTCTG
This sequence comes from Nitrospirota bacterium, assembly GCA_050257685.1. Taxonomy (GTDB): domain Bacteria; phylum Verrucomicrobiota; class Verrucomicrobiia; order Chthoniobacterales; family UBA10450; genus Udaeobacter. The sequence goes on along the minus strand of JBLMXH010000341.1, from coordinate 3,489 downwards.
AGCTCGCAAGCTATCGTCGGTCCTTGTGGAAAGATCGGTACCACGCGGTTGCGGTGCAGCACCACCTGAGAGTCATACCCCTTGAAAATTTCCATCAACACCTCGCTTGGCGAGGTGTAGTGGACGGCAATGACGAAAGTAACCTCTTCAGCGGCTTAATCGTGGAACACCGCTGAAGAGGTTCGAAGTCTTAGCTGAATCCTCGCACCCCCGCCAAGCCGGGAATTAACGAGCGCAGATATTCCTATCTTCTCGAAATAGACCTGCGAAGCAGCAGCCGCTAACCGACCCAAATGTGCCGGTCAGAGTCCTCGTCTACCTTGAAGCAGATTAATAATCAGAACGATCACAGCGATTACGAGCAGTATATGGATAAAACTGCCGCCGACGTGAACGAGCAGGCCTAGCAGCCAAAGCACTAGCAGGATAACAATAATGGTCCACAGCATGACGAATCCTTTCTGGTTTAATTAAGTTTTCGTCCGCTATTTATCCAGAGGATTACCTTTCCGCCAAGGTTTTTCGAAACCTGATTTGAGGAATTCTCCTCGGGCAGCAGTTATGAGTGGCCGTGCTTTGATGTTTTCCTCTTTGCACGAGGCAATGCAATTTTGGAAGACGGCCGTGTATCAGCTTTCAAAAATTTCTTCATGAGCCTGAGCGCCGAATCATTTTCCCGCTTTGTGTTCGACACGCTGCAATCTGAGGGCACAAACAAACTAAAGTCACGCATGTACGCGTCGTTCGCTGTGAAGAGAACGCAAAAATTTCCGGCGATGCCGGTAAGGATCACAATTTGCGTTTCCAGATAGCGGAGAAGCGTTTCCAAGGTCGTGGAAAAGAATCCCGAATGCTTTGGTTTGAGAACGAAATAATCATTTTCATCGGGACGCAACGATCTCACCAGCTCGCTCCCGCGACCACTCGCACAATGCTCAACAGTGTGCCGAAAATCGGATTTCCACCTGCCGAAATTGTCATTGACGTAAATCACCGGGACGCCCGCTTTTTGGGCGCGCCGTTTAAGCCGTAAAAGCCTCTTCGCCATGGGCCGTGCATATCTCAACAACTGATCTGCTTCGGGAAAATCGAAGTCGTTGATGACATCGATCAAGAGCAACGCGATTTTGTTTTTGTCCGGCGCGCTACCATGCAGATCGACGTTTTTCTCTGGCATCGCTGTAACCAGGGCTACGCCGAACGCCTCCCATCGGTTTGGCGTGGCGTTTTCCTTGAGATCGTGAACGACAGCATCGCGGCAGTCATGCGGCTACTTTGGCAACTCACTCCAGGTGTTAAGTGCACCCGCGCAGTAAAAAAATCAGCAGCAAAATTGGAATCGGAATTCCCAGCAACCAAAGCAAAATGTATCCCGTCGCACCGCAGTCTTGATTTTTTTCGCTGACACGCATTTTAAAATGTCCTTCCTTTATCTATTGATTCGGATGAGAGACAAACCTCACGTGTCGCTAGAGGAAAGTGCTGCCTTACTTCGTCGTAATCGGTGCAATTGATCATCCGGCCCTGGTACCAGCGGCGAATCTCTTTTGTGCGCAATTATTTTGCCCTCGCGTTTTGGCTCACCCTTACCACGCTCGTCTCCGCTGCGGATCTCGAGGAAATCGCCAGTTTCCCCGATCAACAGGTCACCGGTGTCGGCGTTTCACCGAAATCCGGCCGCATCTTTGTAAATTTCCCCTATTGGTCGGATCAGCATTCCATTTCGGTGGCAGAAATCGTAGATGGCCAGCCGAAACCGTATCCTAACGACGAGTGGAACAAGCCGGGTTCTCCGGCCTCGCATTTTGTCTGCGTGCAGAGCGTTATTGTAGATGATCAGGAGAATCTATGGGTACTCGATCCTGCTTCGCCTAAAATGCAGGGGATCATCAAGGGTGGCCCGAAGCTTGTAAAAATTGATCTGCACACCAATCAAGCCGTACAGACAATTCCATTCGGCGAAGATATCGCTCCGGCCAATAGTTATCTCAACGATGTTCGGGTCGACACGCGTTCGGACACCGCGTTCATCACAGATTCCGGTAAAGGCGCAATCATCGTTGTTAATCTCAAGAACGGAAACGCGCGGCGATTGCTTGATGGCCATTTCTCGACGCAACCAGAGAAAGGTTTTAAGCTAGTCGTCGCAGGGAGAGAATTAATAGACCAGCAAAAGAACGCGCCACCACAGATCGCATCCGATGGTATCGCGCTCGATTCTAAAAATGGCTATCTCTATTATCACGCGCTTACCGGTCACACGCTTTACCGCATCAAGACCAGCTTTCTTACCGACGAAAAGCTCAGCAAGAAAGATCTCGAATCTAACGTGGAAAACGCTGGGCAGACGCCGCCGCCCGACGGAATGCTCGAAGCGCCTGACGGCAGCATTTATCTAACGGACTTGGAACATAACGCGGTTGTTCGCTGGAACCCTGCAACAAAAAGCATCGAGCGGGTCATCGCAGACCGGCGACTCATGTGGCCCGACACGTTGAGCTGGGGACCGAACGGCGAACTTTACGCCACTGCGTCGCAAATCGAGAACATGCCGCGCTTCAACAACGGCACATCTACCCGAACCGAGCCGTACAAGCTTTGGAAAATCACGGGAGTGAAAAGGCCGTAGCAGTGTTCCCGCTACATGCATGGATTCGTTACTCGGTGGGAATACGCCCTGGCCATTTAAAGCGATGGGTGGACGCATCGCAGTCTAAAACACTTCGTGCGAAATTCATCGAGCGCGTTTTTGCTCCTTGAATACTTCAGGGCGCGAAATCTAATTCGAAGCGCCAGTGCCGCCTTGACCGATCTACGCCCGCCCTGTTAAGCCCATGCGGTGAAGAGGCTCCTTTGGATCGATATTTCGAAGGGCCTAGCGATTTTGTTCGTTGCCTACTTTCATTTTTTCTCGACCTACTTCGAGCATGGCGTGCTTCCGCCGGCTGATTCGAGCAACATCGCGGCCGGCGCGCTGACGATCCTCAGACTGGCCTGGCTCAAAATATCAGGACTCGGTTTCCATGCAGTCGGTGTGTTCATTATCCTGAGCGGATGGACGCTGATGCAATCAACAATGCGTCGCGCTGAAAAGGGACAAATAGCATGGGGCGCGTGGTATTGGGCCCGGTTTGTCCGCCTTTATCCTATGTATTGGGTCGCCCATTTAGTGTATCTCCTGTCGCCTTTCGTTGCGCGTCTCGAACCAGTGGACGATCGCATCATCCTGAGTCTGCTCGGCCTGAGGTTCATCGATATTGAGATGAACTTCATGTATCTCAACGCCGCCTGGTGGTACTTCTCCATGCTGATCCAGTTTTATTTCATCTTTCCCCTGCTCTTCTGGATGGCGCGGCGCGTTGGACCATGGTGGTTTCTGTTCATCGGTTGCGCTGCAGGATTTTTTTCGCGCTACGTCTTGCTCGTGCTGTGGCCCCAAAACGGATTGTGGGTTCTTGGCGGCTTTGCAATTTGTCGATTGCCGGAGTT
>JBLMXH010000340.1:0-3221 GCA_050257685.1 Nitrospirota bacterium | reverse complement strand
GATAAAGATCGTACGCTTCGGTGTTTTGCTGTGGCCTTACTGGTGGCGCAAGCGCGAGCTTGATCTTTAGGGCATCGACAATCGCGCGAGTGATTTCGTCCTGAACAGCAAACACTCCTTGTAATTTACGCTCGTACGTTTCCGACCAAAGATGTGACCCGTCCGCTGCGCTCACTAGCTGTGCGCTGATGCGAATACGATTACCTTCACGGCGCAGACTGCCTTCAAGGATGTTCTGTACGTCCAATTTCTGCGCGATCTTGCGCACGTCCGCATTTTTCCCCTTGAATGAAAATGATGACGTGCGTGCAATGACTCGTAACCCGTCGACCTTCGCAAGTGTGTCGAGAATTTCTTCACTGATTCCGTCGCAAAAATATTCCTGATCATGCGCCTGGCTGAGATCGACAAACGGGAGGACAGCAATCGACTTTGCCGAAGCAGACGGCGTTTCAAGAGGTTCGTGCGAACGCAACGTTCCCGGCGCAATCAGCCATACTAAAAGGCCAAAGAGCGCTAGCGCTCCGATTCCAAGCGCAACCGCGACACGTCGTTTGGTTCCTTTAGGTCGAGCTTCCGCAACTCGCGCCCGAGCAGCTCTGAATTTTTCCGGCAACGCCGGGTTGCCAACTTCCTTAGAGTAAAGGTTAACTACCGAAATGCGTCCGCCGTGCTTCACTTCACATTCGCCGAGGTTGTGCAAGTACGGTTGCCATCGCGGATAATGCTCGAGGTCTTCCGCGACGTGTTTGGAGATCAGGATGTGACCGGCGTCGCCGCAATCCATTACGCGTTGCGCGATGTTGACTCCCGCGCCGGCGATATTCGCCTGTTCGTTTAGATCAGTGATTGCATTGACCGGGCCGCTATGAATTCCCATCCGCACGCGAAGCTCGGGATGTTTCTTCAGTTCCTTACTAATCTCGAGGGCACACAAGACGGGGGCCTCCTGCGTAGTTCGAAACACCAGCGCGCCGCCGTCACCGGTAGGCAATCTTAGCAGTTTGCCTTCTGCTTCAGCCGCGCGGAACTGCGCCGTGTCGCATACAATCTTCCTTAAGGTTTCGACCTGTTCGCTCTGCTGCGTGATCAGCAGGTTTGAGTACCCGACAATGTCGATGAAAAGAACATGCCCAATCTCAAACCTAACTTCCAACGCGGTATCGGACGACATACCTGGTTTAAGCTGTCACTTAGCCCGTGACCGTCAGCCGCCGCCCAAGTTTGGAAAAGAACCGCGTTGGATTCACTGCTGCGCGTTCGCCAGTTTCTGGAACCGCGGATCGTTGCGTAGCGATTCAAACATTGGATCGAGCCGGAGCAATGCCGGCGTGAGCGGTGGATTTGCGGCCAGTGGTGCTTCGTACGGAATTGAGAGCAGTTTCTCAAGCGTAGAGATCGCACGATCAGGGTCGCCCGTGCCTGCTGCCACACGAGCAAGGATATCGAGCGGCCTCGGACCAGTAAGCGCATCTCTTTCGATAGGAATCATCTCCATCGCGCGCTCAGCCAAAGCCAACGCGTCAGCGTTGTCGCCAAGAGCCATGTTTGTGAGCGCGAGGTCTCCCATCAGAACAAAATTTTCCGGTTGCTCTTGCAAGAAAGGTTCGAGTTCGCTGCGAGCCTGAGTCCAACTTTCACGAGCACCGGCCTGATCACCGCTAACTTCCTGTGCCCAGCCCAGCCAAAAACGCAGTTCGCCATTGTAATAGCCCAAGGTTTGATCGGGCTTGGCCAATATCTCTTTTAACCGGGGAATGACCTGCCCGGGCCGGGACTCCAGGATCGCTTGATAGACTTGTGTTTCCAACGCGTTGACATATCCCGCCCCGAGCCGGAGGGGAGCCAGAAGCGACGCAGCACGCGGAAGATCGCCCTGCGCTTGCGCAATTCGCGCCTTTAACACAAGGGTGTCGATGTCATCTGGCGCGATGTTCAGAATTTTTTCGAGCTTGCTGAGTGCTTCGGGAAAACGTCGAAGGCAGATGTACGAGCGCGCGTGTTGAGAAAGCAAATTAACGTTTCGGGGATCGAGTTTTTCAGCCTGGTCGAAGTGTGCGTTGCTTTTTTCCCAGTTGCCTTGCCTTCGTTCGACATAGGCCAGGGCCTGAAGAATCCGACTGTTATTGGGCAGGCGACGATAGGCCTGCTCGAGATAGTTCACCGCCGTGTCGTAGTCCCGCAGACAGGCATAGTGATAAAAGCCGTTGGCGAATATCGCCTCGCCAAGATCGGGCTGAAGCGTAAGAGCCGTTTCGGCTGCTTCACGGGCCTCGTCTCGTAAAGCAACAGTCGGCTGAAGGCTCTGTGTGAGGTAGCCACTCGCATCAACGTAGGATAACAACGCCCAACCGAGCGCGAACTTCGGGTCCAATTGCACTGCGCTCTTGAGCTGCTTCTGCGCACGGAGAGAATTCGCCGGCGTAAATCCCGTTTTGAGAGTGTATGCAAGACCGCGCAGGTAGGCATCGTAAGCCTGGGGATTGTCAGTAGGTTTGGCATCGATGACTTGCTCTTCATCGCCTGTCAGTTTGGCTCGTAATTGATCGGCGATCGCCTTGGCTACTTCGGTTTCAACGGAAAAGATGTCGGTCAACTTGCGGTCAAATGTGTCCGACCAAAGGTGTGAATCAGTGACCGCCTTGATCAACTGCACGTTCACGCGCACGGCGTCGCCGCTTTTCTGCACGCTTCCTTCCAGAACATGGGCAACGTTCAGTTGTTTTGCGATCTCCGGCAGGTTATCCGGCGCGCTCTTGTAGCGCTCTGTTGAAGTGCGCGAAATTACCTTTAGATCGGCGATCTTTGAAAGGCGCGTCAGGATTTCGTCCTGTATTCCCTCGGCAAAATAATCATTCTCCTTGTCGCTGCTGAGATTTTCGAAGGGCAGCACAGCGATCGATCGTTCCTCCGGAGCGAATGATCGCGAGCGTTGGTACAACCATGTTCCCAGTACAGCTGTCGCGATTGCAAAGACCAACGCGACAGCCGCCACAACGGTTTTCGCGCGCCGCAAGCGCGCTTTCGGATTAAACCGCTCGTGACACCGTTGGACTGCAGCAAGCAACTCGCGCGCAGATTGCGGCCGGTCCTTCGGATTTGCAGCGAGCATCGATTTCAGCAGGGTAACAACCTGACTCGGGATATGCAGGCCCTTGAGCTGTGCCAGTGGCAGATCACTGGTCTGGCGCGTCCGGATTTCTTCCATGGTGCGTCCGACA
>JBLMXH010000339.1:0-3857 GCA_050257685.1 Nitrospirota bacterium | reverse complement strand
TTCTGCAGTCACCGGCTCCACGTTCGCCACACCGCGCACGCCATCTGTGCCAAAAATTTTCTTCTGCTCGGTCACCGGCTAATTGAAACGCTCAACGGTGAATTCGTAAACGGGAAATTTTCTGGGTTCAAAATGGAAGGCGAAGCTGTGGCGACGCCGGGCTCGCGGGAGCTCGCCCCTCCATTTTTTGTGCGGCAGACGTGTTGTCTGCGAAGTCCTGATTTTTTCCAGCCGACACAGCTGCCTCTACGGCTCGCTGGTTCTTGCCGCTGCTCGCGACAGATTCATCTCGTTAATTTTTCGATGCAGCGTGCGGCGGCTGATGCCGAGTTTTTTGGCAGCGGCTGTGACGTTGCCGTTTGTCGCGGCGAGTGCCTGGGCGATCAATCTTCTTTCCGTCTCGTGCAGATCGAGCGGGCTGGTCTTTTCGCCGAACGCTTCCGTTGGTGAGACGCCGCCGGGCAATTTTGCCATTGCGGTCTGCCGCACCGCCATGGGCAGATCGCGTAACGTGATTTGTTTGCCCGTCGCCATTACGACGCCGTGCTCGATTGCGGTACGCAGCTCGCGGATGTTGCCGGGCCAATCATACGTAAGCAGCGCGTCCATTGCGTCGGGCGCAAGTTCGAGAAGCGGTTTCTGGTTTTCCTTGCAAAAGTGGCGCAGAAATCCGCGGACGAGAATCGGGATGTCTTCTTTCCTATGGCGCAACGGCGGCATCACAATGCGCACGACATTGAGACGAAAATAAAGGTCATCGCGGAATTTTCCTTCGCGTACCAGTTGTTCGAGATTCTTGTTTGTGGCTGCGATCAGACGCACGTCGGCGTGTAATGTTTGATTGCCGCCGACGCGCTCGAATGCGCGTTGTTCGCTCATCACGCGCAGCAATTTCACCTGCGTGCTCGAATCGATCTCCGCGATTTCATCCAGGAAGATCGTGCCGCCGTTGGCCTGCTCGAATCGGCCAATGCGCCGTTCATGGGCGCCGGTGAAGGCGCCTTTCTCGTGCCCGAACAATTCGCTCTCCAGAAGTTGTGGCGAAAGCGCCGCGCAATGCACGACAACAAATTTTGCTTTGTTACGACGGCTCAAATTGTGAATGGCATGCGCGGCCAGTTCTTTCCCAGTCCCGCTTTCGCCTTCGATCAACACATTGGCCGATGAAGGCGCGACTTGTTTGATGGTCTCAAGCACTCCATGCAATGCCGGCGAGTCGCCCCAGATGTTTTCGAGCCCGTAGCGTTCATCCACCTGTTCGCGTAGTGCGCGATTTTCCTGCTCGAGCCTGCGGCTTTGCACCGCGCGCGCGATAAGCAATTCGACTTTGTCGAGATTCAGCGGCTTGGTGACGAAATCGTAAGCGCCGCGTTTCATTGCCTCCACTGCGATATCGACTGAGCCGTAGGCGGTCATCATGATGCAGATCGGCGGACGGGACATTTTCAGCGCCCGATCGATTAGAGTCATGCCATCTTCGCTACCAAGGCGAAGGTCAGTAAGAAGCACATCGACCTGCTCGCGCTCGAGCACGTCCATCGCCCCGGCTATGTCGCCGGCCACGTAAACGTCGTAATCGTTCTCGAGCAAACGCCGTAACCCGTCGCGTGTATGCTTCTCGTCATCGACGATGAGGACGGTGGGTTGTGGGCTCATGGCTTTGGCTTCGCCGCGTTAAATCGTTGAATCGTTAAAGCGTTACATCCGGTAAATGGTTACAACGGTCTCGATTTGTAACTCCTGTAACCTTTTAACTTTTTTAACTTTTTTAACAAGTCGCACGGGCATTTGGATTTTGGTGTCCGAACCTAGACATGATGCTCGGAACAGACATCCATGTAGCGGGCAAAAAGAAACGTGGCCAACCAAGGCAGACCGTGTATCATCGCGCGATGTTTTGCCGAGTTCTCCCCAGCTTCGGTTTGATTCTGCTCGTTTCCGGTTCTAACACGTTTGCAGCCGATTTCTCCAGCTCGGTGAATCCGAAGGAGGGCTGGAAACTAGCGACTGACGCCAAAGATGTGATCATCTACAGTCGGCCGCACGCCGATTCCAACCTCAAAGAGTTCAAGGCATTCGGCACCATCGATGCGCCGAGTTACGCCGTGCATGCAGTCATCGACGATTTCGAGAATTATCCAAAGTTCATGCCTTACACAGTGGAGTGCCGTCTCATAAAACGCGAAGGTGACTCGGTGATCGGGTACCAACGGCTCTCGCCGAAAATTTGTGAGGACCGTGACTACACGTTGCGCGTATCCAAAAAATCGTGGCCCGGATCGAAAGGGCTGACCTATCTCAGTCAATGGCAGACAGCGAATGAGCTCGGACCACCGGAGCGAAAGGGTGTGGTGCGCCTGAAGGTGTGCAATGGCACCTGGTTGCTGGAGCCCGATGGACCAGCAAAAACGCGTGCCGTCTATTCGATTTACTCTGAAACTGGTGGGTTCATCCCACCATTCATCGCCAATCACGCCAGCCTGACAGGAATTAAAAAGTTGTACGCCGCTATCCGGAAGCAGGTAAAGGAACCAAAGTACGCCGCAGCTGCTCCGGCGTCACCGACACCGGCGAACCCGTAGCAAAATCTTTTCTCGCGAGTGCTACACGCGCGTATTGTCTCTCCCCATGAGAGTGAATTTCTTCGTGTCTGTAGCCTTAACCGCCACTGCACTTGCTTTAGGCGACGCCGCGTTCGCCGAGAGCACGCCTGACACTCCAAAGAAGCCTGTTACCACCGAGTACCATGGAGTAACGGTGGAAGATCCGTATCAGTGGCTCGAAGCGGACGACGACTCGCAAGTGAAAGCGTGGTCGGACGCGCAGAACCACAGGACGCGCAAATATCTCGACAGCCTGCCTGATCGGCCGGCGATCGAAAAACAATTACAAGAGTGGTACGCGAAAACGTCGCCAAGTTATTTCTCACTCGTCTCGCGGTCCGCCACAGGACGGATTCGCCGTGGCGAACCCGGAATTCTGTTTGCGATGAAATTCCAACCGCCGAAACAACAGCCGCTGTTGGTGACACTGGCGTCGGCGGACGATCTTAAGTCGGAAAAAGTATTACTCGACCCGAACGTCCTCGACACGAAAGGCACGACCACCATCGATTGGTTTGTGCCTTCCCTGGATGGCAAATACCTTGCCATCTCACTTTCCAGAGGCGGCAGCGAAGACGGCACACTTCACTTTTACGAAACCGCGACGGGAAAAGCACTCCCGGACACGATTGCGCATGTTCAATATCCCACGGCAGGCGGCAGTGCAGCCTGGAATGCAGATGGCACCGGGGTTTTTTACACCCGTTTTCCCCGAAAAGGGGAGCGGTCGGATACTGATCTAAATTTTTATCAGCAGATTTACTTTCACAAGCTCGGCACGTCCGACACAGAAGACAGTTATTCTATCGGCAAAGACTTCCCACGAATCGCAGAGATCAACCTGGCGGCATCACACGACGGAAAATACATTCTCGCCACTGTAGCGAACGGGGATGGCGGCGATTTCGCGCATTATCTGCTCGGGCCAGACAAAACCTGGAAGCAGATCACACGATTCAGCGATCAGATAAAGCTCGCGCGCCTCGGGCACGACAATGCGCTTTATCTGCTCTCGCGTGTGGACGCACCGCGAGGCAAAATTCTGCGTCTGCCGCTCGATGCACCCGAATTGAAGAACGCGGCCGAAATCGTTTCCGCCGGGGAAGCCGTCATCGAGAACATCGTGCCGGGCAAAGAGGCGCTTTACGTAAGCGATTTGCTTGGCGGTCCTTCACAAATCCGGCGATTCGACTTGAACGGTAAGAATGCAGCCACCATCCCGATTCCACAGATCTCATCGGTGCAAGAGATGCT
>JBLMXH010000338.1:0-3624 GCA_050257685.1 Nitrospirota bacterium | reverse complement strand
ACTGGCGACATCCAGTGGCCGATCCCTCTGAAAACCATCGATCCCGGCGATATCGAAACCTATGGCTACGAAAATGAAGTCCTGCTGATGCAGGAAATCACGCCGCCGCCGAAGCTCGACGGCGCGTCAGTGAAACTTTCCACCGAAGCGAATTGGCTGGTTTGCGAAAAAATCTGCATCCCTGGGAGCGCAACATTGCACCTGGATTTGCCTGCGGGATCGACAAATGAGCCGGCGAATGCCGAGCTTTTCACGCAGTACCGCCGTTTGCTTCCTCAAAATTGGCCGGGCCCGAATGTGGCAGCCGCATATTGGAGCAGGGTTGGATCGGATCTTCACCTGAAGATCGCGAGTGAACCCCTGGCGAAATATCCGGCAGTCGATTTCTTTCCATTGCCGGACGAAGGGACGATCGTCGGACATCCAGCCGTTGAATCGCGGAGCAACAAGGAAATTGTGTTTCGGATTCCGCTTGAGTCAGCGCCGGCAAATTTGTCGTCGATGGGCGGGCTGGTCGTTTTTTCGCAGCAGCCAAACGGGGAGCAACGCGCGGCGTGGCAGATCCCGGGTGCGCCCGCAGGTACCCAGACGCGATCGTTTGCGTCAGTTTCAGTTGCTCCCGCACACGCGCGCGGAGTCCTTACGTTTCTGTTCTTCGGTTTTATTGGCGGCGTCATTTTGAATCTCATGCCGTGCGTGTTGCCGGTGATCTCTTTGAAGATCTTCGGATTTATTCAACAGGCGGGTCAGAGCCGGCGAAAGATTTTCCGGAGCGGCATCGCGTTCACTGTTGGAATTTTTGCGTGGTTTATCGCCTTGGCGTTGCTGCTGGTTGCCCTGAAAGGCGCCGGCGGCGACGTCACCTGGGGCGGATTTCAATTCACCAATCCATATTTCGTTCTGGTGCTGAGCGTGTTCGTGCTCGTGTTCGCGCTGAATCTGTTTGGTGTGTTCGAGATTTCGTTGCCGCAATCTGTCACGCGCGGTTTGCTTTCAACATCCGAGCGCAAAGATCTTCTTGGCTCATTCTTTCAAGGCGTGTTCGCGACCGTGCTCGCCACGCCTTGTACGGCGCCGTTTCTCGGGACCGCGCTGGGGTTCGCGTTTGCACAATCAGCAGCGGTCATACTGGCCATGTTTATCGCCATCGCCGCGGGCATGAGCGCACCCTATCTTTTGCTGAGCGCACAACCGGCGTGGCTCCGGTTTCTGCCAAGGCCCGGCCCCTGGATGGTGCACGTGAAACAATTCATGGGTTTTCTGTTGCTGGCGACGTTGCTCTTTCTTCTTTATGTGCTCGGCGCACAACGCGGCTTGGAGGGAGCCATTTGGGCAAGCTGTTTTCTTCTTGTGATCAGTGTCGCCTGCTGGATGAAAGGCGCATTCGCTCTCCCAACGGCGTCCGTCACCAAACGCACGATCGTGCTCGTGCTCATGGTCCTGCTCATGATCGGAAGCGGCATTTACTTCATCGGAGATAAGTTTCAGTCGGCAAAAATTGCTTCGGCAGATTCACGACTTCCAGGGGACTGGCACGCGTTCACGCCCGAACGATTACAGGCGGAACTGGACCAGGGCCGCACGGTTTTTGTCGATTTCACCGCCGCATGGTGTCTGACCTGCAAATTTAACGAGGCGAACGTGCTCGAAAATCGGGACGTGCGAGAAGCGTTCCAGCGTCACGGCATTGTGAAACTCAAAGCCGACTGGACCAACGGTGATCCCGTGATCACAAAACTGTTGCAGCAGTTCGGTCGGCCCGGTGTTCCGCTTTACGTGCTTTATCCCGGAAAAAACGAAGACCCGTTTGTTTTCCCGGAGTTACTCACCAAAAGCATGGTCCTGGACAAACTCGAAACCGTCGCGCGCAGAGTCGCCTCGCAATAAATTGCAGAATGCCTCGGGTTTTTGTAAGCAGCGTCATCGATGCGCCGGCGGAAAAGGTGTGGACCACAATCCGGCGCTTTGACGCCGCGGCTGACTGGCTGCCGTTTGTGAAATCGAGTCCGATTGACGACGGCGGAGATCCGGCGCGGGTGGGGTGCGTGCGCGTGGTCACGCAGACGGATGGAGAAGTGTTTCGCGAAGTCCTGGTCGCGCTTTCGGATGCGGAACATTCTTATTCCTACACGTTTGCCGGGTCGCCTGTCCCGGTGCGCAATCATCTCACCACCATTCGTGTGCTGCCGATTACCGATGGTGATCGTGCCTACATTGAATGGTGTTCGAGGTTTGATATCGACCCGCAATACGAACCGAACTGGTGGATCTGATGAACCGCAATTTTCTCGCTGGTCTTCGCAATCTGGCCGGCAAAATCAGCTGGGACCGACCTGCGCCTGGCTGAAAGGTATCCAGTCTGTTACCGATATGCTGTTGCCGGAAATTTGAACCATTTCAGAAGCTATGTTTCTAACGAGTCTATGAAAATTATCTTGGCTATTCTCACTTCACTAATCGGAACCGCAGTCTTTGCCGCGGATGCGCCGGCGGTCGGAAGCGTTGCCCCGGATTTTTCGCTCTCGGACTCGAAAGGCAAGACGCATTCGCTCGCGGAATACAAGGGCAAATACGTCGTACTCGAATGGTTTAATCCGGAGTGTCCGTTTGTGAAGAAACATTACGGCAGCAGCAACATGCAAAACCTGCAGAAGGAATACACGGATAAGGGTGTTGTCTGGTTAACCATCGATTCGAATGCGCCCGGAACGGAGGGCAGTCTGACCGCGGAAGAGGCGCAAAAGATTGCTACATCATGGAAGGCTCATGAAACTGCCTTCCTTCTGGATCCCGAAGGCAAAGCAGGACGCGCTTACGGCGCTAAAAACACGCCGAACATGGTGGTCATCAATCCGGAGGGGAAAATCATTTATCACGGCGCGATCGACAGCAAAGCCACGCCAAATCCGTCGGACATTCCCGACTCCACGAATTATGTGAAGGCGGCGCTGGATGAATCACTTTCGGGCAAGCCGGTCACGACCTCGCAAACGAAGCCCTACGGTTGTTCAGTTAAATACAAATCATCATAAAATTCCTGCTCCTGGCAGGTCGCGAAGCGGCGGTCGAAATGTGACCGCCGCTTTTCTTTTGTTTTCGAGTGCGGCGCTGCTACGCCGCTTTTAATCTTGCAGTCCGCAACTGTTATGACGTCTGGCGAATCAAAAACGTTCGTCACTGCAAAGGAATGGGCTGTAATCATCCTGCTTTGTTTTGCCGCGGCGCTCCGTGTTTTCATCTTCTCGGCCGCGTTCCCTTTTTTCAGCAACGTTGATGAGGACCTGCATTTTGATCTGATCGCGCAATATTCCCGCGCGAAGCTCCCGCGCAGTTTCGAACGTCTGAAAGAAGACACGCTCAACTGGATTGTTCCGTACGCGTCACCGGAATTCCTCGCGAGTCCGGAGCAATTTCCCGGCGGAAATTATCCCGCGCCGTTGTGGAAACAACCCTGGTCAGAGGTCGAGCCCGAGATTGCCGCAACAAGAGCCGCATGGAACACCGAGATTAACTTCGAAGCCTCACAGCCGCCGCTGTATTACGCGCTGGCGAGCGGTTGGTGGTCGTTTGGCAAGCATCTGGGGTTGAGCGGCATCCAATCGCTATATTGGATTCGCTTCCTGA
>JBLMXH010000337.1:0-9027 GCA_050257685.1 Nitrospirota bacterium | reverse complement strand
AAAATTCCCGCAGACATGCAGCTGGGGCCTTGTCCCTTCCGAAAATCCCATCCGGGCTGGATTCGCGTGGCAAGGCAGAATTGTCGCACTCTGACGACCGATGTTTGTGGCTTTGCACCGCGGTCCGAAGCATCATCCATTTTGGTTCGAGCATGGCAGCCGATTTTTTAATGGCCTGATTTCGACTCTCACTGACCATGGGATTCCACACCGATTGAATGCTTTCCTTTGGTCCGGGTCGAATTCGGTGTTTGCGCGAGACAGGGCGGCGTCGGACTTAGCTGAGCACCTATTTTTGGAACATGCCGCAAATCCAAACGTAACCCAGTTGATTATCGCCCACAGTCACGGAGGCAATGTAGCACTTCGCGCCCTATATCATTTGCAAACACGCACTCAACGAGGAGGGGCCAAGCCGCTAGTCGCCAGTTTGGCCACGCCTTATGTGGAGGTCCATCCGGCTCAAGCAAAAAGGTCCGCGATTTTCTTTCGAGCGGCAGTGGCTGCTCTGATATGCGTCGCTTGGGTGCAACTACTTACTTACTTCGTGTCCCCTGTAAGCCGTGTACTATATGCAATTCGTTCATTAAATCCGATTCTTGGTTTCGACGCCCTTGTTGCTGGGGGCTGGTTGGCAATTGGGGCGTGCTTTCTCTATTGGATCGCTGGTACGGACCGACGCGAGCAAAAACTCCAACGCATAATAGATGCAACGCGACTCAATTCTGATGCAGCAAGTAGGCGACTGCTCATCGTTCGTGCAATTGATGACGAACCTGCCCTGGCTCTCAGTGTGGGCACGGCCACCACACGCGCTATCATTCGATTGTCGGCCATATTCATTTTCGGAGTTTTTGCCATCGCAATGATTTCTGATTACCGACTCTGGATGTACATTCTGAACTTGCCTTTCGCAGACCTGGGCATCACAGAATACGGCCCAGCCCCTGACAATTGGTTCTACAATATGCAGGCGAGTTTTCGCTCAATCTCAATCTCACTCTTCCTCTTTTCTGGAGCGCTGATAGCTGTTCGCTCTATTCACGGACGGGAGCTTGCTACCGCCCCAATGGAGTGTCAGATCAACACGCAATCAGTTCCCGACGGACACAACCTATCAAATGTGACCACGCTAGTGTCTACCGGTCCGTCGAAAACCCTGAGGCACGAAATTTACAATCATGAGAACTGTGTTCGGATCGTTGCGGATTGGGCTTGCGCGCAGTTGGACCAAAGTTGACATGTGTCGCAAGCTGTTTGCTGCGGTGCATGAGTCCGCTTTTGGCCGATTGTGTTGCAAAAGTCGAACGTTGCAGGTCTACGAATTTTTCGCGAAAACACAAAACGGGAAGCAATCGCCGATTCGGATAACCTCAATCGCGTTACCGAAGTCGCCAGTTAGTTTAACGTGAGGCGATGAGGTCCCTCACATCTTTACACGAAAGCCGCGCCCGTAGCCAGAAATTTTGATCACCAGTACAAAACGACTTTTGCAACACAATCGACCCAAAGCGGACATGTGTTGACTACTCAGTCGAGTCGATATTCGCTTAGGGTCTCGATGGTTGAAGAAGAGGAAGAACCCGGACTACGGGTCGCACAGAAGTAAACGGCAATCCAGCCGCGCCTCCCATCGGCAAACATAACCGCTCGTCCGCTCGCAGCTCGATGCTGCGTTGGCGGCGAATGCGCAGCATGGGAATTAGAAAATGCTAGTCGCGAAACGAGTTTCTGATAATGCGGAGGTGGAAGCTGACAAGGTTGACCGCAGCCCCGAATTCCGGTGCTCCGGATGCAACGATCTGGTGACTCTTCGGAAGGGTTCGAAGAGAATAGATCATTTCGCTCATCGGCCTGATGCTTCGTGCGTGTACCGACGGAGCGAAACTCAAGAACACCTTCGAGCAAAATTCATCCTCTGCAATGAATTTCGTCGCCGGGGGTACCAAGCTGAGGTCGAGCGGGTCGTTCTTTCATCCGAAAGTGATCGTCGTGCTGATGTTTTGGTCTGAAAGTCGGGCAGTGATCGACGAGTGGCTATCGAAGTCCAGCACAGCTCTCTCTCCGTGGCGGACATCGAAAGACGAACGAAGGCTTACATAGCCGCGGACGTTCCAGTGATATGGATCGGATTGAGGAGCTGGGGTCGGCTTGAGGAAGGGGAGCGATCACTCAATAGTTACGCAATGAATTACAGGTCCCGTGATTGGGAGAAATGGGCGCATGAGTACAACGCCGGTCATTTGTGGCTGTTGGACGTAAATCAAGGGAGGATGTGCCGAGCTTCGTTTCAAGGTGGTGCGACCATCCTAGAAGGCCCGTTCGAAATACAATCGCTCCGTATCAAGGTTTTTAAAAGAATACGGGCGCTGTATGACCCGATGAGTCCAATGGCAGGCGGTCTTTTAGCTTGCCTATTGGCGCCAAAAGAAAACAAGCCGCCATCGCGGCCTAAAGGATTGCCGCTCAAAGGCATGGAGTGGTCGGTGGAGTTCGCTCGCGCATTCGGTGTAGCCGGTTATATGATACAGCAAGCCCCCCCAGTCTCGACCGCTTGGAGGTTTCGAGCGATACATTGCCATGAGGCAGCGGAGACGGCGTCGCTTTTAGCGCGATACTGCGACAGGCAGCCTTCATTCTTACTTCGCTAGCACTCAGCGAATTTTATGGCCTAAAAGAAGCGGAAGCCGCGCCGTTGAAACAGGTCGCCGGATGGATTTTCCTCGATGATGATGCGGGGGACGGGTCTAAATCCGCCGTTTCGCCACCGGGCTTGCCCTCAAGCTCCTGACCTTTCATGCCAACTGGGTTCTGTTTACGACTTGCGGCATGAGATCGCCACGTGCGAAACGATCCTATGGATAGCTCAAAGGGAACAGTAGTTGCCTCGCTGCGATATCCGGTTTGGCCATTGCCTTCCGAGACTGTTGCAATAACCACGCATGTGCAAGATAGCGTTGTCATTCTATCGTGCCTCCCTAGTGGCCGGTTAAATTTGAAAGTTTTAAGCCGTGACGAAACAACGATGATGGAGGTTAGCTCTTGCGTCGTTCAGATTGATCCGCCCGTCGCATTCAAGGTTGGATTTACGTGGGTGCTTCCATCAGAGATTGAAATATACGCGCGTGGCCAGCACATTGCCTCACTTGCAAATCCGCAAACCATTCCAGACGAATGTAGACTTCCATATAGCGATAAACTGCCAAAGCTGTTCGACTTTTCTAAAGAAAACAATCTAGCCATTCTAAAACGCCGCGATCGTTTGGCGGGTCATCAGCCAATACCGAACAGAGAGCGTGGCAACCTCAACCACCTCATAACATCTTTAGAAAATGAGATAAGACAGATTCAGGATTTACTTTTGCTGATACGAGCTGGAAATCTGGCCCACGCGGCAGGCCTCGCGGCCCGATTACGACTGCTTCTTATTGAAGGCGACCCCATGCCGCTACTTCAGCTATGCGGAGCCGCATTGAATGAACCTCTTACGGTATTTACCGCCGTTTTTGAAGAGCCCTTTGTCACCGAGGGCGAGCGGCACATTGTTCCATCACGCTATTTAGATTGGAATTTAAGTCATGTGCCGCGCGAAAATTATCAGAATGCAATAGATATCGATGTGTGGCTCACAACACCCGCAGGCCGCGAAAACGAAATGTTATTCACTCATCGAAGCCTATTAAAAGCCATTGGAGATACCGTCGGGTCGCACGTTGATCGCGACATTCACCCTCTAGTTCCAATGCTTCGAGAAAGCAGTTCGGGTGTCGTTGGCGGAACTGTGCGCGATCTTTTGGTTGATTACATCGGACATATCGCAACCGAAATCACGCCGCTGTTGTGCGAAATAGTGGCCAAGGGTCGCAATCAAACAGCGAGGCCATCGAACTAAGTCATCGCTGCTGGCTTTGCCGGTATCGAATACCAACTGCGTCCGCCCGCAAAAACTGTCGCTTGCAGCATTGATTTCCAACGGCTGTGTCCGCAGCCACTCGCGGCACCGCGTTAATCCTCTTCCTCAAAAAAATTTTCGTCTAACTGCTTAAACTCAATGGCACGGTTTAGCCGCACACCGACACCGTGTTCAATCATCCACTTCGCGAGACGCTGCCCATCAATTAAAATCACGCGTTGGGGGTAGGTGCCGAGCGTATTCAAGAGTTTCGCCGGTAAATTTTGAAGTGGTAACAGACACCCCCTTCGTTGCGCCCATTCGCACCAAGCTGCCGACGAAGTTCTGCACCTGCGGTCGCCCGACGATGTTTCCCTCTGCAAATCTCTTCGCCTGTAGGTAAACGCGATCAAGGCCAAGCCAATCTTCATTGATGACACCATCCACGCCGCCGTCGCCGGAGCGACCAAGTTGCGCAGCAGCATCCGGTCGCGATCCGCCATATCCCATCTTGACCAAAAGATCGATGATCAGTTCTTCAAAGAAAGCCGGGGGTGTTTTGTGAAAAACGCTGTAAGAGTTCAGTGCGAAGTGCAGATTGAATCGTGATAAACGCACGTCGTCTTTCGACGCCGGGGGCGCTCCAATGGGTTTGCTCGGTATGGTCGAGTTCTCGCGAGTTCCTCGAGCGTCAAGCCAGTTTTCACGTGCAGCGGCTCAATCCCGGTGAACGTGCGGAAGCGGAGGAGCGTATGCGGCTTTATTACAATCAAGCGTGAACACATCGCTCACTCCGGAAGGGTGCACCCTTGAGACAAGCGATCCAACGGATCGGCGGCGTCACTGCAACCCCCATCCTGGGTGGATTACATCATCAATACGTCCGGATATGATTTTCGGAAAGGACAGCATCTAAAATTACCCCCGCGAACTCAAAGCTAGATTCACTCGCCGGAAGATTGCGCTCCGCAGGATGTGCGCTGTGGATCCTCCGGAAGATACTGATGCCATTCTAATTCTGTGAGGTCGCGAGTGACGCGACTGCAGGCTTCGGCGATGAGGTCTTTCGCGCGCCACAGCCATAGATGTACAATCTTGTCGAAACCTGCTGTTACTAAGAGTCGACCGTCCGGACTAAAGGTGACCTCAGAGACACCGGCATCGTGTCGGAAACGAGCAATTTCTCGATTCGTATTCAGGTCCCATATATGTGCGGATTTCCCTGAGTCCCCAGTTGCAATGTTGTGGGCATCCGTTGCAAACGCGACGGTATTGACAAAATTATCGTGAGGAATCCGCTGCAGTTCCCGCAGAGTGCGGACATCATAAATTCGCGCAGAATCGAGCGCGGCGATAGCCAGGCGACGACCAGACTGGTCAAAAACGACTTGCTGGGCCTGAATTCCAAGGTCCAGCCGTGCAACTACCGCGCCGGAGTCGGGGCGCCATATAATCAAAATTCCTCGCCGCTCGACCGACGCTGCCAGTTTGCCGTCCGGGCTAAAGGCAATACTTTCGACATTGGTACTAGCGGCGATGCTTGCCGTTGGCTGACCGTCTGGCAGGGTCCAAAGGTGTATGGATGTATCCTTTGTCTTCGGCCCGATTCCGCCACCGCCGCCGGTGGCAAGATAGTGCCCATCTGGGCTGACGGCTACGCTGCGGACGATATCGGCATGTGGGATGCGAAGCAATTCTTTGCGACTGGAAACATCCCACAGCCAGACGAGATTCTCATGGCGCGTTGGGAAAATGCGGCGATCGGAGGCGGATGCGAGCCATTTACCGTGTGGATCAAATGCAACGGCATTTACCGCAGAGCCGTGTTCGAAAGTTGCCAATTCATTTCCTGTCGGCACACTGAACAGGCGCACAAGGCCATCATCACTGCCGGTGGCAATCATGCGGCCGTTTGGGCTAAATGCTACTGCGTTGACTCCCTTCTGGTGGAGTAGCCGCGTATGTTCTGTGCTCAGCGGCATTTGCCAAATACGAACGCTGTGGTCGAGCCACGCCGGGAAAAGGCCACCGCCACTGGCAGTAACCACATAGTCCGGATGGTCTTCGAATGTCACCGCGTTGACGATATCGCCGTGCGGCATGAGGGCGATCTCGTTTCCGGAAGCGACGTCCCACACGCGCGCGGTGCCGTCCGTTCCTGCAGTGGCAAGCTGTTTGCTACTCGCGCTCCACGCGATAGATTTAATGCCATATGGAGCGCCGTGTGTTACTGAGCGCACAGCTTCGCCGGTGGCAGTGTGCCAGATTCGAGCGAATCCATCAACGCCAACCGTAACGAACATGGTGCCATTCGGGCTAAAGCTGAGCGCGCGGATTTGCGCTTCTTGCGGGATGCGCGCCACAAGCCTAACGTCTTGTACGTCCCACAGCCAGACTGCGTTGCTTTTTTTCTCATTCAAAAGCCCACACGCCACAGCGAGATAGCGGCCATCGCTACTGAAGGCGAGATGTGTTGGGACATCCGTCTGTGGGAGTTCAAGCGACATGGTGCCTTTCTGTACGTCCCAGATGCGAATGTTTTGATCTTTAAGATCTGCCGTGGCAACGAAGCGGCCGTCGCCTCGGTATGTGGCAGCGACGACTTGGCGTGATATGGTGAGTTTTTGTACCGGGTTCGGACCGAGATTCCATACAGCCGCGCCGACATCGGGACCCGCGATGAGCAAGTCGGGACTCTTAGGACTGAACTCCAATACGTCAATTCTTCCCTTGAGGTCGAGTGACCACCGCTTCTTTCCGCTCGGTAGCTCCCATAGCTTGACGCCGCCGGTGTCAGTTCCGGTTGCAAGCAGATGATCGTCAGGGCTAAATCTCAGAGTGCTAACCTGCGCGGGGTGTTCAATGGCAACAACCTCATGTCCACTCGGAAATTTCAAGATATGAACGATCTTGTCAGTGCCTGCTGTAGCGAGAAGGTTCTGGCCATGACTTAAGGTAATCATTGTCGTGGGAGCGCTGAGTTTCAGAAATGCTTTCTGGCGCGGAAGAATTTCTAGGTCCGCGCGTAGGGCGCGATCGGTCTCGACGGAGTGAAGGCGCCGAATGGCTTCGATGGCAAGCAAGGTGCTGCGCTCCAAAAGTCTGGGTTCCTGCGTACGCAGCAGCTCGGATTGGGCAGCGAGCTGGCGTGCGAGGGCGAGTTGCCGCTGCTTCTCTGCGGTGTTGTAAAGGCCAAGAACGTATAGAAATGCCAGTACCGGAGGTGTCAGGTAAATCACCAGTTTAATGGGTTCAGCATTATTAAGCGCCCATAACTGTATGCCCGATAAAACCCCTTGTACGCCTTTTGGGTACTCGCGATTGTCGACCTCAAGAATTGGCCCCTGAGTCGTTAAGAGCGGCAGCCAGAATTGCCTCATGAAATCGTCATCTAGCTTACCCCCTTTGAGAAAGTAATCGCTGTGGCCGAACTGGTAGTACCGATTTTGGAAAGTATCTCCCGTCATGCCATGGAATCCAATTCTGCCGGCCATACCGGTATTGAGAACGCCGATCTGATTTAAGAGAAGAATTCCGTCCCGGGTTCCACATTCATTGACAAGTCGCTTCACGGAATCGCCAAGAAATTGATCCCAAGGGAAGGTGGATTTTAAAACACTCCCGGCAAGAATGATGGTGTGGATCCTGGGCCTTTTTTCTCTCGCTACTCCATGAAGAGCCCATGCAAGCAAATGCGTGCCAAAACTGTGTCCGACCAGATCAATCCGAGACCATGATTGGGATTGAATGACGTTGAGAAGTTCACGCCGAAAACGACGGGTTACAAGCCATCGTGTAAACGGGAAGATAAAAGCCAAGATAGAAAAGTATCCATATTTCGCGTTCCGTACTGTGATCCCCGGCTCGGCTTGCTCCAGAAGATTCTTCAATCGCGACTGCCATTGTCCGTATGTCCGGATACCGTGAACGGTCACTACAAGATGCGGATTTTTAGCCACACTAGACATTGCCCGTACGCCAGCCTCTAGAAATCTCCAGTCTTTCTGAGCCGTGTGGAAATTTGAGCAAGCACACACAAAGTGAGCGACACCACGCTGCTCTTCGTCATGAGATTTCAACAACGATCCGTCTAGGGTGGTTGTAGCCGAGGAGCGCCCCGCTTATTTTGCCGGACTTTTAATCTTCCTGATGACCCCGCGTATGTCGAGCGCTTTGTCTCGCAACATGGTATCTGCAATCCGGTAGCCGACTTCGCGATAGGCTTCGAACTGCTCCTCATCGAAAAACTGATCACTCGTGCCTTGATCCGGAAAATCGGGCTCTGCACCTTTGTAACCTTTGGCCTTTATGCCAAGTTCTTTAATCATCGCTGTCTTTAGGTAGATTATTACTCCTTCAGTAGGACCGCCGCGAATAGCTTGCCGATGATACTTGATAGTGGCCCAAAGGAATCCATGGTCCGCATACTCGGCGTCCTTTGGATATTCATTACTAACGGGACGGGCGATCATCCGCTCTGGCCCGCCATGCTTGTTGAATTCAATTTCGGCGCCAAAGTCTTGCTCAATGCGGCGGATCGCCGAGATAAAATCGCTGTAGGATGCGCGAATATCCTGTCCGCCGTCGCATACTATGATTAAGCGGCAACCGCGACGCACAAGTTCGTAGATACCTAGATTCTCGAAATGGCCGCCGTCGCTCAGCTCAAGGAAATTTCGACCCTCTTTGTAACCGTATCCAGGAATGGAAAAGGTCAGGCCCGGATGGAAATGGTTCGGCCGGCGGGCGACAACCCATGAACGGGACGGGCGTCGCACCCAAAATCCGAGCCGCAGATTCAATAGCGTCATCACCGCGGAAACGAAGCGGTTTCGAGTTAGTCCCTTTCCGCCGACTCCCGTATTTGGATTTGCAGCGGCACCTGAAATGGCCATCGCCGTCGCAAGTGTCACTGCGCCGCCAGCAAATGTCTTGGTGCTGGTCCAACCGGTAGCATTGCTACCACAGTACAAGGGGGTTAGGGCGAAACTGTCACCGCCTCGCAAGCAGTATTTGAGATTACCGGAATTCACCAGGACCACGTTTGTATTTATGATCGGATATGGACCTTTTGGATCCTGCGCATTCCAGGCTTCGGACAGCAGAAAGCGTTCTGCGCGCTTGGCCGATCCGGG
>JBLMXH010000336.1:0-6986 GCA_050257685.1 Nitrospirota bacterium | reverse complement strand
TAATACTTTGCCAGGACTCAGCGCGGGCCCGGTGACTGTCGACGTCTATAATCAGACCGCTTCCGGTAACAACAGCTGGGGACTGGTCGGCAGCACTTCGCTCGCCGTCAATGATACGCGCTGAACAAATTAGTCAGAAACGATTGTATTTTTGCGTCAAGAAGAATCGATCCTTTTAAATAAATAGGTCACTCAAACGGTGGAAACAGCTTCTATTCTCGTGGACCGGGAAGGGGTGACGCGGCGTATAAGAGTGTGACCCCAATTGCTTTGCCATGAAAACCGTTCTTCGTCAAAGACAATATTACTAGAAAATACTTGCTCGTCAAATTGTTGTCTGCACAGCACTAAAGAATCCGCGGCAAGTGTTTACCGCCGGAGGGTTCAATTTTTGTTTCGTGGTTTGCTGTAGAATCCAACGTTTTCTAGTCAGCGTACCCGTTCAAATATTTCATAACGACTATAAGTTCGCAGTAATCGAAATGCCCCCCCCGATTTCAAATACGGGTCGTAGAAATCCCAAAATTTGCTTTGAGCGCCGATCACGAGATAGTCGGGATTGGCCGCTAGCGGGTCGTAGTGAATCTTCACCCGCTCACCAAAAGAATTTCGGCGATTCAGATCGACGTGTATCTGATCAGGTGGATAATGATAGCGTCGATCCAGAAGAAAAAACAGTTCGCTTTCGTAGGTTTCCACTAATGCCTTGCGTGGCGTCAGGGTGTTCAGAAAGTGAAGGGTATCCTTAATGGAACTATCCGGCT
The DNA here is from genome assembly GCA_050257685.1 of Nitrospirota bacterium. Classification (GTDB taxonomy): domain Bacteria; phylum Verrucomicrobiota; class Verrucomicrobiia; order Chthoniobacterales; family UBA10450; genus Udaeobacter. Next base: position 6,222 of record JBLMXH010000336.1, on the reverse strand, counting down.
CGATTACGTAGGCTCTACACAGAATTGCAAGCGTCTGCCCGAGACACATCGCGATCAGAACGGTTGCAGCGAGCGCGCTCAAATTTTGCCGGTGCCATCGAAGCTTTTTCGGCCCGCTTGCCGCTTGTTCAACTGTATAGGCCAGGTTGAAATGATTGGTCCAGTGGTCAATCATCGCCGCCACAAAGACACTCCCGAGAAAAGCCGGCGGGAACATATACCGGGGCCATCCAACAGATAACATTACATACCAGGTAAACCAACTCCCAGCTAATACTAGAAAGGAGAAATGAACTAGGTCTGTGTGGGTACGGATCTCGTCCTTGCTTTTCAGGAAGCTCCAAAGCCCCCAGCACAACCCTAGCAACGTCGGGATTCCGAATGCCAGCGTTTCGGCCAAGACGATGAGACGGACGCGCATCGACAATACCGCCGCGACTATTTGGGTCAGTCCGGATACTGTGGAGGAAGGCACAATTCGTAGAAATAGAGCTTGCCCGCATAGGTAGAGCGCCAGGGAGCCAACAAAAGCGGCACCAAACATTTTCGCGCTCTTCCATTGCCGTCGGAGCAGCGCGAGTCCTAGGGCTAACAACAAGGCTGCCGCCCAAAACGGCTGCGCTTGAACCTTTGCAAAGAGCGCGAGCGACCAAAGACAGATGGTCGCTGGCATGAACAAAAAGAGGCGTTCCTCAGCTAAAATGAAGCAAAGATACCCGGCGAGCAAAAAAACCAATGCTGGTATCTCTCCTAGTACCTGTCGCCCCACGACCAACGGATTGATGTCGACCTGGCCGTTCATAAATATCAGAACAAGCAGCGTCGCGACTCCGATCGAGCGATTATAGAAACGACGCGTCACTTGGTACAGAAGTGCGAAGGCCGCTAGTGTAAACATCACTGCGACCAATCTCGCCTGAAAGATTCCAATGCCGAAAACACGAAAACCAAGAGCGATGCTTGCTGTGACAGGGAAACCCGCCTCTAATCCCCGCAGCGCCGGCTTCCCGCCCAATAGTCGTCCATAATGACCCAACTCCACCCAATTACGTGCGACCGAAAGTGTCCAACCTTCATCCCACCAAACTGGCGGCACCGAGTCCAAACGAAAGAAGCAGGCGAATAAGAGCACGGCGAATAGACCGCAGCTGACAAGTCGACGCATCATTCTTGATTGCGAGATCATGGTGAAAGTTTGTCTGTGCTTTCTTTGTTGCAAGTCGGTTATGACCGTTTTCGAGCGACGATGACGTAGGCACCGCACGTAAGCTCATCGCGAGTATAATCTGAAAGCTCGCTCTCAATCTGCGGGGTCAACAAATGTTCACCCTCGCGCATCGCACAGTAGTGCTTAACTATCTCAAAATGTTTCCCAAACTCTGACAGATATTGCTTTGTCCGCCATCGGTTTAATGGCACATGAAACGGCAGACGACGCTTGCGCAAATGATCCCAAGGATCAATGCCACGCGGAATATGGCGCAGTGGAACCTGCGACAAACTCACATTGTGCCCGCCCGAAGGGGATGTAAACAAATGCACTAACGCCCATACAAAGCCACCAGGCCGAACCACACGGTGTGTTTGCAAAAGCACCCGCGAAACATCAAGAAAGTGTTCGAAGGCGGCCACCGAGGTGACTAAATCGAAACTCTGATCCCGAAACGGTAAAATCGACACATTTCCACAAACCAAGGTGTCATCAACCATCGAATAGTTTCGTTGGTAATCTAGCGTATAAAGCCAGCGAGCGATGCTATATGCGTAATCTAGCCAAGTAACTTTTGAATGGTTTACCATATCGATTCCATAAACACGGTGGCCTTGAGTCCGTAAAATTCTGTATTGTGGTCGCAATCGACCGTTTGCGAGATCCAGCACTTCAAGTGAATGTTTTCCATTTAAAAAAGGCGCAATATCGGCGCTTCGAAGATCCGCAATCCAACGCTCATGTCTCATTCGGGAACCTTTGACAAGCTGCCAACCGAATCGAATGTAATCTTTGAGTGGATGCAACATCTTTGGACAGCTAACCTTATCGAGAACTGGAATCTTGTTTCACTGTAGCAAGGACAAATATCTCGTCACCGCGTCGTGAAGAATTTAACGAAAAGAGCAGATATATTAACTTGGCGATGAGCTTGCGAAACGAGCCGAATTCACCGGTGGTACCCTTACTCCCGATGAGATCAAGAAGGTTTCGGTATAACGGCGAATAGAACGGAAACCCCCACTCGACGACCGACAACACTGCGAACCCAGCCGCTTCGACCTTGCTGACGAGTTCACCCGACGCATAATTTCGCACATGCCCAACCTGCGTCTCAAACCGACGCATTCGTCCCTGTGGGGTTGAAATTAGAAGGTACTTACCGGTTACCTTCCTGAGGTTTTGTAAGGCACCAATATCGTCGGGAATATGCTCTAAAACTTCACTACACACGACGAGATCGCACTGTTGGTCCAAAGAATCGTCGGTGATATCCATCACCCAGAATCGCCCTCCTGGCAATCGACTACGTGCCAACTGGACGGCCGAAGAAGAGATATCAATTCCGTATGGTTTGATGTTCGGAAATTCTGACTGCAATTCCTGTAAAAAGGAACCTTGCCCACATCCCACATCTAGCACCGATTTAAAGTTTAAGGGACGAATCATATTTTTGATGATTCGCCGGAGGTGACGGGAGAAGGGACCATATTTTTTCATGTCGTCCCATTTAAATTGCCAACCTTCCTCGTAGGCTGTGTTTGGCATCTTTTCCATACTACACTTAACCCAGACAACAGCGATTATATGATCAGTTGTGGTTATTAATGATGACTATTTTTTTCGAAGACAAACTCATTACAGCCGGTGGGCACGGAGCTGGGAGCAAATCGACTCAGTTGAAAGCCGCCAATTGTCACGATTGCCTCCACCTCGCTCGGTGTGGCGTATTCATAGGGATAACCGCCAACCCAATCAATCACGTCGTACCAAAAGTCCATGCCACGTTCTTTCTTCAACGGATTGGTTCGAGTGACCAGGAATTTCGCAACATAAATAATCCCAGCGAATATTAGGATCATAAATCGCTGAACGAAGTCGGGCACGTGATTATATGCCCATTTAATCGTTTTCCACGCTGGTGATGTGACGTGTTTGTTGTAAATCGCCAAGATCAAAATTCCTTCGGGAGCAACGCGTTCTGAAACGTTACCAATGGCCTTCCACATCGATCCGGTATGATGCAACGATCCCCAAGCGTATACGAGATCGAAATTTCCGAAACGCTTGAGTTGTTCGGCTTCCAAAGCCGAGGCGACATGAAATTCGATCCGGGCACCGGCCGCCAAAAGGTCGCAGTTGGTTTTAGAAATCTCGACGCAGTGCGGGTTAACGTCTATACCAACGACTTTCGTTGCACCGAGTCGATGCGCCGCAATCGAGAAAAGCCCACTGCCGCAACCGACATCTAGAAAACTCTTTCCCAAAAAATTGTTTTTGCCCACCAATGACCGTAAAGATTCGCAGGCGATCTCCAATCGTCCGGGATCAACGCGCCGCTTCGAAAACTCTGCCCAGTTAGAGCCAAAATCAAAAATCTTGAGCATCATTCTGCGAGGTATCTCTTTCGCCAAACCGCAAAGATCAACAACGCCCAGAGCTTTTTTCCATGGTTGATTCTGCCGCTGTCATGCTCGTCCAGCAGACGCTGAACTTCGGTTTGCCCAAACCATCCGGTTAGAGATCGGTCGTCGAGTAAGCGTTCTCTCGCCCAATCACGAAGCTCGTTTCTCAGCCAAATTCCCACCGGCACGCCGAAACCCTGTTTGCCGCGCTTGCAGATCGCCGGCGGAAGCAATTCGCCAAAGGCAGCCTTGAGCAACCATTTGCCGGCCATGCGCCGAACCTTCAGATGCTCCGGCAAGCGCGCCGTCCACTCGACCCAGTCGACATCGAGAAAAGGCGAACGTGCCTCCAAGGAATGTGCCATGGTCATGCGGTCGGTCTTAGGCAGCAGATCGCCGGATAGGTAAGTCACGTGATCGGCGTAGAGCGTCCGGTCAAGGAGGCTCGACGCATGGGCTTCGTCGTACGCGCCGGCAATCCAATCAGCGCTATCGATGTGCGAAAACTTGTCGCGCCAGCAATCAGTATAAAGTGACAGTTTTTCCTTATGCGAAAAGTACGAGCCCCAACGCACCAACGAAGCTTTCGACGTCGTCGCTGAAAACTGGCCGAGCCGTTTGAGTCCGGTAATTGGGTTACGGTCTTCGGGTATCCAGGAAGATTCTGGCACATACCGCATCATCGCCGGGACGGCCCGCTGCGTCAGCCAGCTCGGCAGGGCCGAATAGGGCCGAAGCAAGCCGTCGATCGCGTAGCGACGATAGCCGGCGAGGGTTTCATCTCCGCCGTCGCCGCACAATGCGACGGTCACCGTTTTTCGCGCCTGCCTCGAAAGCTCCAAAAGCGGCAGCGCCGCGGGGTCGGCAAGCGGCTCGTCGAAGGAAGCGACGGACTCATCGATCGCTCGCGTCAGGTCCACAGCGCGAAAAACGAACTCGTGATGATCAGTGTGATATTGCTCCGCAACCTGTCGCGCGAATTGAGCCTCGGAGTATTTAGGTTCTTCGAAACCGATGGAAAAAGTCTTCACCGGCTTGGAGCTGCGCTCGGCCATAAGCGCGACAATGGTGGAAGAGTCGATGCCACCGCTTAGAAACGCTCCGAGCGGCACCTCTGAGATCAATCTTCGTTCGACCGCCGCGCCCAACAACTGGCGCGCCCGTTCGATGGCTTCCGCATCGTCAATTTGCCATTTGGGCTCGAACTCGAGTTGCCACCAGCGAGCCACTTGCGGCTCTTCGCCCCGTCCCACGATGAGCTTATGCGCGGCTGGAAGCTGGTGCATGCCGTCAAATATCGTCAACGGTTCCGGGACGTATTGGAGCGTAAAATAGTGATGCAGTGCGAGCTCGTTGACGCGCCTTTCCACCCAGGGCGCTGCCAAAACGGCTTTAGCCTCGGAACCCCATAGCAGTCCCTTTTTCGACCAGTGCCAGTACAACGGCTTCTTTCCCATGCGGTCGCGGGCCAGAAGGAGGCGGTGTCGCGGCTCATCCCACAGCGCGACCGCGAACATGCCATTGAAGCGATGCAACGCGTCGTCGCCCCATTGTTCGTAGCCATGGACGATAACTTCCGTGTCGCTTTGGGTTCTGAACCGATGCCCCAGATGTTGCAGCTCAGCGCGCAATTCGCGGTAATTGTAAATCTCGCCGTTGAACACGACAACGATGGAACCGTCTTCATTGTAGATCGGTTGTTGACCACCGGCGACGTCGATGATCGCCAGGCGAGATATGGCGAGCCCGACGCTGCCTTTGATGTGATACCCTTCGCTGTCCGGCCCCCGGTGTCGCATAGTGGCGTTGAGCCGGCGCAAAAGATCCTCGTCCGCTCTCTGAGCTGAATCCGAAGCCAGATGCCCGCAGATACCGCACATGAGTTAGACCTTGTGCTTCGCTTCGATGCCGACATGGGTTCCTGGAACTGAAGATGCGGAGGTCAATTGCCTGAAGATTTCGATATAATGCAGCGCCGCCGAGTCCCAGGAAAACTCGCTTGCGCGCCGGCGCGATGCTTCGCCCATGCGCCGGACAACTGAGCGGTCATGCGCCAATCGGCGCAGATGTGAGATCAAGCGGTCGACATCGCCCCAGTCGAAAATGAGTCCATTAACTTCTGTCTCGACCAATTCCGGTGCGCCTCCGGTAGGCGTCACCAGCACCGCGAGTCCCGAAGCCATCGCTTCGAGTAGTGCCACGCTCATCCCCTCGTTATAGGACGGAAGCACGAACACATGAGCAGCGGCGTAATGCTCAGCAATTTTCTCTCGCGGAACGTAACCTAGAAAGGAAACCCTGTCGGCCAATCCGAGCCGTGCGACTTGAGCTTCGTTATCAGAACGTGCATCACCGGTTCCAACGAGATCCAGTCTCACATCGATCCCTTCATCGGTGAGCCGCTTCACCGCCTCGATCAAATGGTGTTGCCCTTTCCTCTCGATGAGCCGGCCCACGCAGAGTAGCTTAAGTGGCCCGTCATCGGGTACAAGTTGGACCGGCTTGAATCTTTTGACATCGACTCCGTTCGGAATGAGCCAGCAACCCACTTGCGGTTCTACGGCATGAATCATTTCAATTTCGCGTTCTGATTTTGCGATTAGTCTG
>JBLMXH010000335.1:0-10811 GCA_050257685.1 Nitrospirota bacterium | reverse complement strand
ATTCCGGCGGGTGAGAAATCAAAAACGCTTAAGCAAGTCGGCGCGATTTGCGACCGGATGATTGCAGCGGGACTTGATCGTCAATCGTTCGTAGTAGGTCTTGGCGGAGGGATGATTGGCGACATTTCTGGATTTATTGCGGCGATTTATCACCGCGGCATTCCACATGTCCAAATTCCAACCACGCTGCTGGCAATGGCGGACAGCTCGATCGGCGGGAAAACCGGTGTGGATACGCGCGACGGAAAAAATTTGATTGGCGCTTTCCATCATCCCGCGCTGGTGATTGATGATCTCGATGTTTTGAAAACGCTGCCGCGTCGTCAGTTCAATCAAGGCTTCGCTGAAATCATCAAGCACGCGGTAATCGCCGACGCGAAAATGTTCGACAAAGTAGCGCATGCCTCCGGCTTGCAGCCGCACAGACGCGCAAGCGGGACGCATGCGCTACTTTCACTCATCAAGCGCAATATCGAAATCAAATCCAGAATCGTCGCGAAAGACGAGCGTGACCGCACGGGCCAGCGTGCGCTTCTGAATTTTGGCCATACAGTTGGCCACGCGATTGAGCGCGCTGGGAATTACCGCAGATTCCTGCATGGAGAAGCAGTGAGTCTTGGAATTGTCGCCGCGTGCTCGATCTCGGTGAAAAAAGCCGGATTGCCCCCAGATCAACGTGCCGCAATTGTCGATCTTCTCCGACGATTTCGGTTGCCAACGCGGTTGCCACCGAAATTTCCGCGTAAGAAGATTTTTGACGCATTAAGGTTCGACAAAAAATTCGAAGGTGGAAAAATCCGGTTCGTCGTCAGTCCACGCATCGGCACCGCATATCTCGCGGACAATGTAACGTTCGAGGATATTCGGGACGCGATTGACTCTCTTTAGGTGGAACGCGTTAACAATTGATTCGCCGGGTTTGTGACATCGCGTTCGGAGAACGCGATCCACCTCGCGCTTTGGGATGCCAGTGAAAGCGACGCGAGGACGCGTCTCAACCCAAAGCTTCCGCGAAATGTAAAGCGCGGGCTGAATTTCGCACGAAGTGCTTTGCAGTGCGATGCGTCCTCGCATCGCTTTACGCATACAGAATTGCGCTGCACTTACTGCGTCGGCGGCACGCTCTTCCGAATTTTCTGCCCTCGCGCTTTGGAATAATATTCGACCAATCCATCCGCCACGCTGTCTGCGTATTCGCGAAAAATGCTTTTGCGCTCGACGCCATTGATATTGCGCGTTCCTTCGTAATCGCCGGCCTGAATACGTGCGAACACGTCTTTGCTGTTCATGACGTACGGCTCGCAGTACACAACCGGGCAACGATAGATACGCGTCGCCAGCAAATTGCGCGCATACACATAACCGCTGGTGCCAACTTTGGTCGTGCTGTTAGTAGTCGGGTACGTGTACGGCGGCAGGCCAGTTTCGCGCGCCATTGCCATGGCAATCGTATCCGCCAGCGGCAACTCCTCGTCGTACGCGCGACTCAGTAGCCGCCGGACCATTTCGAAACGCTCGTCATCGAATTCCAGCTCCTCCGCCAGATACGATCCATTCACCAACAAGTGAAGATGATTCGCGTCGGTCAAAATCGGACTAGCAGGGTCGCCCCATCCTTCGGCGTTGAAATGCAAACAAACCACAAGATCAGGATGCAGCTTGAAATTCACCAGCGCTGCTCGGCGCCGAATCTCACTGTAGCGATAGAACAAGATTTCGCTCTGCCATCGAATAGTGTGCTCTTTCTCCGGGTCGGTCTGGTCAAGAACATCGGCGCGAGGATGTGCCACGCCATTCTTAATGAGAATCTTTCTGGCGAGTTCGCGAAAATCATCCGGACGTTTGGCGGATGTCGGCTCGTCGGTATTTCGGACAAGCGAAACTTTCGCACCGAGATGGCGTAATCGCGTCGCTAACAATCGCGCTACGCGCAACGTAAGATCGCCCTCCTGAACAGGCTTGCTGTCGCCGACTTGAAACCAACGCTCCTCCATCTTCGCCCATTTGCCTCCGAGATGGCCGGGGTCGAGTGCAATTTTCAGCCCCGAGAGCGGCTTATCTCCGCCCGTTGCTGGTAGAGATTCGGCCGGTCGCCACAGCCGCGGCACAGGCTTCCGAGCGAAACCACTAGCAGCAAACTTTAACGTAAAAAATTTCTGCGCATCGCGGTTCATAAGAATCCGCGCTGTGTCATCTTTCATTTCGATTAAATCGGGGGCGAATCCGTGCGTGCAGTACACATCATTGATCAGGCGCACGAAGTCATCGTGCGTAATCGTCTGCTGGTAATGTTCGAGAACGTCCCATCGCGGCTTGTTTCCGAGGACGTTAATGTTGTCAGCAGCGTGAAGAGCGGTCGCAAAGATCGCGCCGAACAAGACTGCTGAAGTTCGGATAACCAGCCTTCGCCATGGTACCGCGTGACAGGCGAAGCCCTTCGTGACGTGGGATCGGTGAACCCTTAAATGGTTGAGTCGCAAATCCGATTTAACTATGTAACGATTCAACGAAGGACGCCTCTCATGTTAACGGTTCTTTTCCTTGGAGATATTGTTGGTCAGCCAGGTCGTGCCGCAGTGATAGCTCGATTGCCGGAGCTAAAGTCGAAGCACGCGTTGGATTTCGTTATCGTCAATGGCGAGAACGCTGCCGGCGGCCGCGGTATTACTGGCAAGATTACCATCGATCTTTTGCGCGCCGGGGTTTCAGTTATCACAAGCGGCGACCATATCTGGGACCAGAAAGAGATCCTTTCGTTCATCGACACTGAACCCCGTTTATTGCGCCCCCTGAACTATCCCGACGGGGCGCCAGGCAGCGGATCGATTATTCTCGAAACAGCCAAGGGGAAAATCGGCGTCATCAATGTTCAGGGACGCACGTTCATGCAGCCGACTTTGGAGAACCCATTTCGTGTCATCGGAGCAGCAGTCACAAAAATGCGCGAAGAAACGCCGAACATCATCGTCGACGCTCACGGTGAAACCACCAGCGAAAAAATTGCGCTTGGTCGATTTCTCGACGGCAAAGTATCCGCTGTCATCGGCACGCATACTCATGTTCAGACAGCCGATGAGCAAATCTTCCCCGGTGGTACGGCGTTTTTATGCGACGCGGGAATGTGCGGACCTGTAAATTCCATCCTGGGACGTGCCGTGGAGCCGATTGTGCATCGATTTGTCTCGAATCTTCCCGCGCCGTTTCCGGTAGCGGGCGGCGAAGTACGCTTGCGCGGCGCGCTTGTGAAAATTGATGAGACCACCGGCCGTGCCTTGACGATCACGCGGGTTGATGAGCCCGGGCCCAGCCCAACGGCCTCCGAACCGGAGCTGAAGGCGCACACCGAAAATACGTCACCGACGGAACAGACTTGAAACTGTTGAACTTACAGCCAACTATTCACGCCTTTAGGTTCGAATTCACTAAAGAGTATCAACGTCTAATATAAATCTATGAACAGATCCTTTGCTTTCACTTTGATCGCGGCTTTGGCGCTGTGCGCTTCACAGGTATGCCAGGCAGCGGAAAAAAAGAATCCCGAAGCGAACAAACTGGCCCGCGAAGGCGCTGAAGCCGCTAAGAGCCAGGACTTCGACAAAGCGGTTGATCTCCTTAAGAAGGCGACGGCCATGGACCACAAATACGCGGACGAGCTTTCGGCAGTTTATCAACAACGCGGATATGCGGCTGCAAACGACCAAAGATATGGGGACGCCATCAATGACTACGATGAAGCCCTTAAACTTACTCCCCAACAAGCGGCGCGTATCCATGAGCAACGCGCGGCGGTCGAAATGAAGATACAGGACTACGATAAAGCTCTGGCCGATTACTCCGAGCTTATCAAACAGAAGCCGGACGACATTAAATATCTCAATTACCGCGCGTACATCTACGAGCTAAAAAACGATCTTCAAAACTCGCAGGCGGATAACGAGAAGATTTTGAAAGCGGATCCTAATAATCAGGATGCAAAAGCGCGTAAACAACGGCTCGAACAGAAGATTGCCGAACGGACGCCGCTTACTCCACCACCACGATCGCCCACAGCTTCACCAGCCCATTCACCGAGAGGCAAAAAGAAGCCCTAAAGAGAGCGCTTCCAAGGCGACTTCCAGCGCCACCTTGAGGCGAGTCGATTACGGCTGCGTCAGTGCAGCAGCTTCCTCGCTTTCCTCATCTGGTCTCGGCGCTGTAAATTTCCGTTTCCTGCGGTTCGCCGGCAAAGGCGCCAGCGTCATGGTGATGTTTCGACCAGCAATCTTCGGTTCGGTTTCCACTTGCGACATGCTCGATAGATCGTCACGAACCTTCTCCACGAGATGACTGCCAAGCTCCTGGTGCGCCATTTCGCGGCCGCGAAATTGCAACTGAACACGAACCTTGTTCCCACGATCCAGGAATTCTTCGGCGTGCCGCACTTTCGTCAGATAATCGTGCTCGTCGATATTTACGCGGAACTTGATTTCCTTCAGTTTCGAACTCGCCGGCTTCTTATCCTTCGAGTGTTTGGAAATGTCGTATCGAAACTTTCCGAAATCGACAATCTTGCACACCGGCGGATTAGCCGTGGGTGCAACTTCGACCAGATCGAGACCGAGCGTTTGAGCTCTCCGCAGAGCATCGTTTAAGCGCATGACGCCGAGCTGTTCGCCCGTGGAACCCATAATGACCCGGACTTCGCGAGCGCGAATCCGGCCGTTTACACGAATTTGTGGTTGCAGATTAGATCTATCTCCTCAACAGCAGAACGGGAGTGCGCCGCGCCGCCGTATTCCATTTGTCGCAATTCCGGCGTCAACATTCGCCGACGCCAGGCCACTCATTCTTCGCCACGGCTGCGATTCACCGCAACGAAGTCCTCGCATTACATTTCGCAAGACGAAGAGAAGTTGTAGGCAACAATTTCGCGCTGGCAAGGTCAATCTGGTAACGATCAGGTGTCGATCTCACGTGCATCATTTTGCCGGCGGATCGCCAAAGTGCGCCTTGTGCGCTGCGTACGCAGCCGCATCGTCCAACATTGAATCCAGAGTGGCTGCCAAAGGCTCTAGTTTCACCACGCCAGAAAAAATTGCGCGATCGCCAATCTCAGTATCAATGACGAACGCGGGTCGTTGCGTGATCTGTAATGCGCGGAATTCGGCGCTCGATGCTCGAACACGCTTCTCAATCGCGGGTGATTTCGCGCGCTCAAGCAATTTGCCCGCCTCGATCCCCGCGGCTTCCGCCCCGATTTCCGCCGCAACATTCCAGTCACCAATGTTTTTGCCTTCGCGCAGCGTGGCACGAGCAAGCGCGAGTCGAACACGATCGTCAGTGAAACCAAAATCCTTTGCCGCTTCAGCCACGCAATTCGGTGCAAGCCACTCCGGAAGGCTTGCGTCGTACCATTCAGTGCTGAGCATGAACGGCGAACGCATCATCATTCCGCTGCGTCGATAGAACCATTGCTCCTGCTCACGTGAAGTTGGCAAACCACTGGGGTCCATCAGCGCGATCTTCCACTGAAACTGCACCCGCCCCTCGTAACGCCTTTTCAGTTCCGCCCAGGTCGGTTCGGACCAGAAACACCAGCTTGAAACGACGTCGAGATAATCAGTGACAGTGATGGTCATGGTTGAATGTTAGAAAGGTTAAAAGGCTTACAAAATCAAAATAGTTACGACCTTTGGAGCAACAAACCCATGTAACAATGTAACTTTTGAACTCTTTTAACTCTTACTTTGAATCTCAATCACATCTTTCTATTCCTGGCAATCGTTTCGCCGCTGCTTGTCTTGGCTCGCGCGTGGCGCCCCGACACGCCTTATCACGGCTGGCGAGTCGCTGCACTTGTCGTACTCGCGCTTACAGGCGCGGCCTGGTTCCTCTGGCCTGGCGCCGCCGGCTACATAGGTGGCACCGCGTGGTTCTTTCTCCTGTTCGTCCCGGCAATTGGGTTGCGGAAAATGACGCAACTCGCCGCGCAACGCGATTATCAATCGGCTCGAAGACTTGGCACCGCTCTTCAATTATTTCATCCCAGCGCTGATCTGCGCGATCAACTTAGGGTTTTTCGCCGCCTGGAATCTAATCCCGCACTTCGAACCGGTTTTGGTACCGCTCCCATCAATCGGGAAACCGAGGCTCCGAGCGCAGGCCTTCAACTGCGAAGCGCACCCGCGGTGCTCATGTTGATTGTGGTGAACGTGCTCGTATTCCTGTTCGAAATGTATGTCGGCCGCTGGGACGATCCCATGGTCCTGCATCGGATTGGCGCCCTCGAGCCGGTATGGGTCGTTAGGCAACATGAATACTGGCGTCTGTTCACCGCGCTTTTCCTACATGCGGGTTTTCTACATCTCGGATTCAATCTTTTCGCATTGTATGTCCTTGGACCGCCGCTCGAGCGCTCAATTGGCACGATCCGATTTCTCGTGTGTTATCTAATTTCCGGGGTCACCTCCACTGGAGGGGTGGTTGCCTTAACCGAACTCGGGCTTATTCAGCCCGCGCAGGTCATAGGCGCATCGGGCTGCATCATGGGCGTGGTCGGCGCCTGGGCCGGATTTTTGCTGCGCCATCGTCACGCACCGTTCGCAAAAGAGCGGCTTGGAAACATCGTGTTCATCGTCGTGATACAAATCGCATTCGATCTGTCCACGCCGGAGGTCAGTATGCCTTCGCATATCTGCGGACTGGTTGGCGGATTCGTTCTTGGGCTAATCCTCGCGCCGCGATCTGTAGCCGGCGGCGTTGACCCCGACAGAACATATTAGTTGTTGCGTGGGCGAATGACGGGGCACTTGCCGGACGACGTTTTCTTGATTAACTGCGGCTCTGCTCGTCGGCGTATTCGAATGGTAAATCATCGAACCTGTCATGTTCGCACCCGCGGTCGTCGCCCGCGGCTACAGTAAGCGCACACACATGCCGACTTTTCAAACTTACAACGTCACTCCGATCCTGCCCCCAGCCCTCGAGCCGCTGCGGGAATTGAGTTTCAATCTCTGGTGGACGTGGGAACCGGCCGCTCGCCGATTGTTCCGGGAACTCGATCCGGAGCTTTGGAACCAGACCAACCACAATCCGGTGCGCATGCTGCAGCTGGCGCGGCAGTCACGGCTGGAAGAGCTTGCCCAGGACAAGAATTTTCTGCGGGAACTCAAACAGGTCTTCCAGGATTTCGAAAAATATCTCGGACGGCGGGAGACCTACGGAAAGACCGGGCCCGGCGCCGCAATCAAAAATCCGATCGCCTACTTTTCCGCCGAGTTCGGGTTTCATGAATCAATTCCAAATTACTCTGGCGGTCTCGGCATTCTAGCTGGCGACCATTGCAAATCGGCGAGCGATCTTGACCTTAATTTTGTAGCGATCGGTCTCCTTTATCGCCATGGATATTTCCGGCAACAGATCGACAAGGACGGCGTTCAGGCGGCAATCAATCTGAACCAAAATTTTTACCACCTTCCAATCCGCGAAGTTCGCCATGGCGAAATGAAGCTTCTCATTTCAGTGCCGATCCTGGATCGAGAAGTTTTCGCCAGGGTATGGGAATTGCGCGTCGGGCGCGTGAACGTCTACTTACTCGACACCGACATCCCTGAGAACAGCCCGGAGGACCGGCGCATCACGGCGGAACTCTACGGCGGTGATCTCGAGATGCGCATGCGCCAGGAAATCGTGCTTGGTATCGGAGGCGTGAAAGTGCTCACCGCACTCGGAATCCAGCCAGACGTGTTTCACATGAACGAAGGACACTCGGCCTTCCTCGCGCTGGAGCGGATTCGCCTGAACGTCGTCGAGAAGAAACTCGATTTTTACTCAGCTCTCCAAATTGTGGCGGCGGCCAACGTTTTCACCACGCACACTCCAGTTCCCGCAGGCAACGACTCGTTCTCTCGGGAGATGATGCAAAAATATTTCGGGAAGTTCGCAAAGGAACTGAACGTTCCATTCGACGAACTGTTCTCATTTGGTCACACGCGTCTCAATCCCGATGAGCCGTTCAGTATGACTATTCTGGCATTGCGGCTGAGCCGCCATGCAAATGGGGTCAGCAAATTGCATGGTGAAGTGAGCCGATCCCTTTGGAAAGATGTTTGGTCGGGCGTGCCAATGCATGAGGTGCCCATTAGCAGCATTACGAATGGCGCACACACCAAAACATGGATGGCACCCGAATTTGCCGCACTTTATCGCAAGCATCTCGGCGATTGGGAAGAGCACCTGACTGAACCTGATTTTTGGCGCGGCGTCATCGATATTCCGGACGCGCAATTGTGGGAGACGCATCAACAACTCAAACGTCGCCTCATTGATTTTGTTCGCGACCGCGAACGACAGCGCCGCGAACGACTCGGTGAATCGCCGGAATCAATTCGCAAAGTCAATCGCATTCTCGATCCCGAAATTTTGACTGTTGGGTTTGCCCGGCGGTTCGCCACTTACAAACGCGGCGCGCTTCTGTTCAGCGACAAGGAGCGATTGAAACGCCTGGTGAATGATCCGACTCGACCGGTGCAATTCATTTTCGCAGGGAAAGCGCATCCGCGCGATGAAGCAGGCAAAGCGCTGATCCAGGAGGTTTACAAATTCAGCCGTGAACCCGGCTTGGAAACTCGCCTCATCTTTGTAGAGGACTACGACAGCTACATCGCGCGTCGTCTCGTGCAGGGCGTCGACCTTTGGCTGAATCATCCATTACGTCCATTGGAGGCAAGCGGCACCAGCGGAATGAAATCAGCGCCGAACGGCGGAATTAATCTCAGTGTGCTCGATGGCTGGTGGCGCGAAGGTTTTAACGGCAGCAACGGTTGGGCGATCGGGGCCGAGATCGATGAGGGCACCACCGAATTTCAAAACGAAGTAGATGCGAGCAGCCTGTATCAGTTGCTCGAGAACCAGATCGTTCCCCTTTATTACGCCAAACCGGACGGCAAACTTCCTCTCGCCTGGCTGCAGTTGATGCTCGAATCAATTCGCAGTGTCACGCCTGTCTTCAACACCCAGCGGATGGTGAAGGAATATACGGAGCAACTTTATATTCCGGCAGCGCACGCATCTGAGAACTTCGCGCAAGACGGCTGTGGCGCAGCGAAGCACCTGAGCCAATGGAAAGCGAAGATGCGTAAGGATTGGCCGCAGGTGCAAGTATCTGAAGTGCAGGTAGTCAACACGGATCAGCAAAGCATCTCTGTTGGCGAATCATTGCAGATCAGCGCACGCGTGCATCTCGGTGCGGTCGATCCCCAACACGTACGCGTTGAAGCGTATCATGGCGAAGTGGACAACGGCGACATCCATAATCCTACCGCTACGGTTTTGAATCAAACCAGCCAAGCTGACGGCAACGGCGATTACGTTTACCAAGGCAGCGTTCCGGCAACTGAAAGCGGCACCTACGGCTTCAGCGTCCGCGTCGTGCCAACGCACCCATGCCTGATGCAAGCACACGAACTACGCCTGATTACCTGGTCGTAGGAACGTGTGATGTTGTCTCATTTTGCGTATGGTTAGTCTGTCGTCGTCCGCAACTTCCTGATCCGTCGCGGATCACCGTTAGGCGGGTTCGCGATCCCGGAATGCGATCATAAGGTCGCCGCGGCGACCGCTCCCCAAAATTTCGATCCCGTGACATCCGTGTAATCCGCGGTTTGTTTCCGAACGATGGCGGGAACAGGAGAATCCATTGAAGAGCGGATCGAGAGGCTTCAGACCGGCGGAATCATCGACATGCATTTCGATTTGCCGATGGACTTATACGAAAAACGGGAGCGCAGAGATGTTCTTGAAACAGAATTTTTGTCCGAATTCAAAGCGGGAAATATTTCTGTAATTGGTGCGGCGATTTACATAGAGGACCGTTACCTCCCCCAGCACGGTTTGCGTGTCGCCCTCGATCAAATTGCACGCCTGTATGCCGAAACAGCAGCGTCAGAGCGGTTCGCAATTTGCAAGACCTATCGCGAAATTCAGGAAGCCCGCGAGACAGGGCGAATCGCATTTCTCATTACAATGGAGGGCGTTGAGCCATTAGGCACAGATCTAAATCAATTGCGGATTTTTTACGAACTTGGTCTGCGTTCAATCGGGCTTACACATGCTCGAACCAACGCGGCCGGGCACGGCGGAGTTTTCGCATCGAGCGGTTCGCCGACCGAGGGCTTGACAACGTTTGGTCGCGATGTGGTGCAGGAATGCGAAGCGCTCGGGATCATTATTGATCTTGCCCACATCAATCCCGCCGGGTTTGAGGAAATTCTCTCGATCATAACGAAACCGCCCATTGTGTCGCACACGAACGTGCGCCGCTACTACGACATCGAACGCAACATCAGTGATGAACAGATCAAGATGATCGGTGAGCGCCACGGCGTGATCGGCGTTAACTCCATTCTCGTGAGCCCGCGAGAAGAAGAAAGCACGCTCGACCATTACGTTGATCATATCGAACACATCGCGGACTTAATAGGAATCGACAGCGTCGGAATCGGCTTCGATTTCTTCGAGTTCATTTATCGGCAGTGGCCGCAGTCGAGGCAAAAGGATCTCGCCGCAAAATTGACGACGCCGCACTTCATCGCTGATCTGAGGAACCATTCTCACGCGCGGAACGTCACTCGAAAATTGGTCCAGCGCGGTTTCGGCGATGAGCAGATTGAAACGATTCTGCGGGGGAATTGGCTGCGAATTTTCGGAGAGTGGCTGTAAACGGGTCGTGCGGCTTCGCATTAGGTCGAATTCCCTAAGGAATTTACTTGTCATGTAAACAGTTGATGGTCACTCTAAAAATTTGTGAGGGTTCTCTCCACTGCGCTCTCCTC
>JBLMXH010000334.1:0-7092 GCA_050257685.1 Nitrospirota bacterium | reverse complement strand
GCTGCACCGATGACCATGAGCACGCCATTGGGTGCAAGCCCGCCGAGTACTGCTGCCATTGCTTCGGCATTCGTCACAGTTGCGATCACAACTTTCGCGCCACCAAGCTTATTCAATTCCGCCGCTGGATCTGAAGCCTGGCTGTCGATGTAGTGGTGTGCACCGAGTTTTTTCGCGAACGCTTCCTTGTCCTTTCCGCGAGCAATCGCCACAGTGTTGAATCCCATCCTCGCTGCGAACTGCACGCCGAGATGACCGAGTCCGCCAATTCCGAGGACAGCGACCACATCGCCCCCTCGCGCGCCGCTGTTTCGCAGTGCGTTGAAAGTCGTCACGCCCGCGCACATTAGCGGCGCAGCGTCGAGGGCGGAGAGTTCGTTAGGCACAAGCGCCAGCGCTTGAGCCGGCACAACCATGTATTCGGCGTAGCCGCCATCGAAAGAAATTCCCGTGGTGAGCAAATCCACGCTGCAGGCAAAAAACTCGCCACGCCTGCAATGATCACAATAACCGCAGTTGCCAGCGTGCCAGCCGATCCCGACCCGCTGGCCGGTTTTCCAGGGCTTCACCCCCTTGCCTACCGCATCAACCAGCCCAATGACTTCATGTCCCGGCACACGCGGATACTGGATACCTGGCCAAAGTCCGTCTTTGACTAACGAGTCGCTGTGGCAAACGCCACACGCTTCGACTTTTACGCGCACCCATCCCCGCTCCGGCTCGGGAATATCGCGTTCGACTAACTCCAACTGCCCGCCTGCTCGCGGAACTTGGACGACACGCATTTTCTTGCTCATGCGTTTTCATCGCGCCGCTTTTTGCGAAACACAAGAGTTGCAACGCACGTTTTTGGGGAACGGTCGCCGCGGCGACCTGGCCAGCGCGTCCTTGCGGTCGCAACTCTGCCGCAGAGATTCTTCCTACGCGACAGCTCTCGACGACGGAGTTCGCGGGTGAAAGATGTTGTCGGCAGTCTGCCGGCAACTACACGTTGGCCACGGCGATCCGTCCTGTGACGGACTAGCAGCCTGTACTCCCCCCGGAATGCGAACAAGACACACGTGTGCTCTTCCGCTCCACGTGAGCTGCACACGAGACGTGATTTTAGCGTGATGGAAAATGGCCGACTCGCTCACATTTATTTCTGCGCCACGTTTTCTGCGACCGGACGGTTGGAACCCGCGCGACAATTAGGGGCCCAGCGATTCCAATAAGATGATAGCTCGCCTATCGAGTGATAGAATTTTTCGCGCAATTTGGTTCGCGACTGCGTTCGTCATCCCAGTCATAACCGCCGCAGCCGCTCAAAACGGCGCAGTCCTCACCGGAAAAGCTGCGATGGGCGATTGGACGAGCGATGCGCCTGGCGTTGTGCGTAAGGTCACGGTGCAGGATTTGCCGCCGCCTGGTTCGAATGTTCTCAGCATTAATCGGGCGCACGTTGTAAGCCGTCCGGCGGACGCGCAACCCAAAGTTCCGCCAGGATTCAAAATCGAATTGTACGCCAGCGGTTTTCGCGATCCGCGATTCCTTCTGAGCGCACCGAATGGCGACATCTTCGTAGTAGAGAGTCGCGCCAATCAAATCAAGGTGCTCCGTGATAGAAACAGTGATGGCAAACCGGATGCCACTGAAACTTTTGCAGAACGCGATCTGAACAAACCGTTTGGGATCGCCTTTTATCCACCCGGCGATGACCCGCAGTTTTTGTACGTCGCTAACACTGATGGGGTGATTCGATTTCCGTATCGTAATGGCGATCTCAAGGCGCGTGGACCAGCTCAAAAACTCGCGGCACATCTCTCGCCGGGTGGATTGCTGCGCGGAGGCGGACACTGGACGCGATGCATTGTCTTTTCGGCCGATGGAAAAAAAATGTACGTGTCAATCGGCTCGCGCTCGAATGTTTCAGATAACGCTGCGGAAGAAAACCGCGCGCGCATCTTCGAGTTTAATCCCGACGGCAGCGGACAAAAAGTTTACGCCTGGGGAATTCGGAACGCCGTCGGTATCGCATTTCGGCCAGGCACAAACGAACTTTGGATGAGCACGAACGAGCGCGACGAGATCGGCGAAGATCTGCCGCCCGACTACATCAGCAGTGTCCGCCCCGGCGGCTTTTACGGATGGCCATGGTATTACATTGGAAATCATCAGGACCCGCACCACAAGGGGAAGCATCCCGAGCTCGCGAACAAAGTGATCGTTCCCGATGTACTCGTGCAGGCGCACTCGGCTTCGCTCAATTTATGCTTTTATACGGGGGACCAATTTCCGTCCGAATACAAAGGAGACATCTTTGCGGCGTTCCACGGTTCCTGGAACCGGATGAAACGCACAGGTTACAAAGTTGTGCGCGTACCGTTCGACAAATCCACGGGCAAAGCGCGTGGTGAATATGAAGACTTCGTGACTGGCTTCGTCACACCTCAGGGCAAAGTCTGGGGCCGGCCAGTCGGAGTGACAGTCGCGAAAGATGGTAGCCTGCTTGTCAGTGAAGATGGCGACAAAACCATTTGGCGCGTGAGCTACAAGTAACACAGGCATCATGGTTCCGACGTCGAACGGGCATCTTGTCCCCACAGGAGCCAAAAATTGTAGGGCGTTTGACTCGTTCGCTCCCGCTCTCTCGCTCTCACGAGCTGCCCGACTATGTCGCCAGCCGCCGGCGGCTCCATTCTGTGAAACGCCGGTCCAAATGAACTGGCGTCTGGCACAGACGCCCTACAGTTCGAGATCACCGCGGCGTTAACGCCAAATCGCTCCTTTGTTCGTCAGTTCCCTGTTGCGCGCCACTCCGTGCGCGCCGCCTTGTGAATCGTAATCGGAGCGCACGCGACTGCGCGCCCTACCACGTCGCTGGCGGCCGGTCCCTCGCACGCGGATGAAGTAACGCCCCCTACGGGACGCAAAACGAGATTGCTGCTCGCTCCCCCGCGCATAATCTGCAGTTACAGCAGTATGAAGATTGGCTTCGCTCAAATTAACCCGACCGTGGGAGATTTGAGGGGGAATTGTGAACTGATCGCCCGCGCATATGAACGGCTAACGGCGGCTGGCGCCGAACTCGTGCTGACACCGGAATTGGCCATGACCGGATACCCGCCGCAGGATTTGGTTCTCAAATCGCGTTTCGTTCCGGAAAACCTGGAATTGCTGGCAAAACTTCACGCTCGTATCGGCGACGCGGCATTGCTGGTTGGATTCGTTGATCGCAACGAAGGACGAGGTAAACCATTCCGTAACGCCGCGGCCTTGCTCGAACGCGGCAAACCAATTCGGAAAACCTATAAGTCACTGTTGCCGACATACGATGTGTTCGACGAAGAGCGCTATTTTCAGCCGGCCGAGCGCGTCGAGCCCATTCTTGTACATGAAAAGAAAATCGGCGTGACGATTTGCGAGGACATTTGGACGGAACACTACCTCCCTCACCCGTTGTACGATTGCGAGCCAGTGCGCAGCCTGGTGGAGCAAGGCGCGGAGATCATTGTGAATCTAAGCTCCTCGCCATTCAGTTTACACAAGCCGGCGATCCGTTACGAGATGGTAGCAGGTCTCGCACGCGCTCACCAACGGCCGATCAGCTACTGCAATTTGATAGGCGGCAACGACCAACTGCTCTTTGACGGCAATTCTTTCGCTGTGAATTCAGCGGGGAACGTGATCGCACAACTGGCAGCGTTTCGCGAAGAGGAACGGGTCGTCGATACGGATTCGACTTTGATAGTCGAATTTCGTGAGGACAAAATACAGGAGCAAATTTTTGCGGCGCTTTCTCTCGGGGTTCGCGATTACTGCCGCAAATGCAACTTCCATTCGGTAGTGGTCGGTTTAAGTGGCGGAGTTGATTCCGCTGTTACTGCGGTCATCGCTGCTGATGCATTGGGCCCGGAGAATGTCACCGGCGTTTCCATGCCAAGCCCATACTCATCCCGCGGCAGCATTGAGGACGCTCGGGCGCTGGTACGTAACCTCGGGATCAAATTTCTCGAGATTCCGATCACCGATGCTTTCCAGGTTTTCAAGGCGCAGTTCAAAGAAATTTTCAAAGGGCTTCCCGAAAATGAGACGGAAGAAAACATGCAGCCGCGCCTACGGGCAATGATCCTGATGGCGCTCTCGAACAAGTTTGGTCACCTTGTTCTGTCGACTGGAAATAAGAGTGAACTCGCCGTTGGTTATTGCACTCTTTACGGCGACATGGCCGGCGGCCTGGCTGTTATCAGTGATGTACCGAAAACCATGATTTACGAACTCGCTTGCTGGATCAACTCTGACTACGCGGCGCGAGCAGGCCGGGAACGCGAGATCATTCCGAAATCTACGATCGAAAAACCGCCCAGCGCCGAGTTAAAGCCAAACCAAAACGATCAGGACACACTTCCGCCATATGAGATTCTCGATGAGCTTCTGCACCTGTACGTGGAAGAGAACCTCAGCGCACGCGACATCATCGCCCGCGGGTTTGACCAGAAAACAGTGCGCTGGGTGCAGAGACGGGTCGATCTCAACGAATACAAGCGCGAACAAGCTGCGCCTGGACTAAAAGTCACCAGCCGCGCCTTCGGCATCGGCCGTAAAATGCCCATCGCGCAAAAGTACGTCGATTGATATCAGGCTTTGCGCGGGTACTGAACGATTCGGCTCGTAAAGATCCATCGCTGTTGCGCTATTGCAGGCGTCTCGGATCGCCTGCATCTGCGATTCTTTTTGCGAAGGAGGCACCCACTTTGCGATGGCCCAGGTTTTTCCGAAAAGTGCGAACGTACATGCTCGGGTCGCTATTTTTGGTTTGCTTGTTCTGATCTGTGGAGCCGGCTGGGCGACTTCGACGATTTACTGGTCTCCTTACACCACCGAGGTCGATGTCCCGCTTCAACAGCCGATCCCGTTTAGTCATAAGCATCATGTAACTGATGACGGAATTGATTGCCGTTACTGCCACACTTCGGTGGAGAAATCGTCGTTTGCCGGAATCCCGTCGACCGAAACATGCATGACGTGTCATTCGCAGTTGTGGACTGACGCGCCGGTACTCGCTTCGCTTCGCAAAAGTCTCGCCACTGGCGAGCCACTAAAATGGACGCGGGTGAACGATTTGCCGGGCTACGTCTATTTCAATCACAGCGCTCACGTGGCAAAGGGAATCGGCTGCTCCAACTGCCACGGGCGGGTGGATCAAATGCCGCTCACGCGCAAGGCGGAGACTCTCTACATGCGGTGGTGCCTGGATTGCCATAAGAACCCGCAAAAGTTTATCCGCCCACGCGAGAAGGTCTTCGATATGGCGTGGAAAGCGCCGCCAGGTCAAGAGGAGCAAGGCGGCGAGTTGATACGCGAGTATCACGTGGATACCACGGGACGCCTAACAAATTGCAGCACGTGCCATCGATGAATTGCCAATTGCCAATTGCCGATTGCCAATTACTTGTTGCGCGACGCCGATTTGCGCGACGCTGCAAAAATTGCGGTCAACTCGCGAGCTTCTTCTTGCAATTCGGTGACGCGACCTGCGGGAACGAGATTGCCTTCGCAAATCAATTCGAGCCAAAACTGCACTTCGTCGGCTTCTTCTTCGGCTACGCCAATCTTTGCGATAAACTCCGCGCGAGATCGGGCTTTGCAGGCGGCTCGGTAGTTCGCTGCAGCCGAAGTTCCGGCGCGTGCAATTTGGTCCGACAAGACTTTGCCTTTGAGGCTGCGTGGAAGCTTGTCGGCAAGATTGAGGACGCGCAGAGCAAACTTCTTTGTCCGGCGTTTCAATTCTTCGGGATCCATCGATGAATCGTTCCAAAGAGGATCACGATAGAAAAGTCGAAATTGGCAATTGGAAATTGGCAATTGGAAATGAATTTGCTCCCGGTGCCAGTGACTGGCCACAGGACTTAAGCCGCCGCGAGTTCCTGCGACTCGCTGGCGCAACGGTAGCACTCGCGGGCTTCAGCTCCTGCACCAAACAGCCACCTGAGAGAATAGTCCCCTACGTCAAGCAGCCTGAGATTGTAATTCCCGGCAAGCCGCTCCGGTTCGCAACCGCGACCCAATACGGCGGTTTCGCGCAAGGATTGCTGGTGACCGGTTATGAAGGGCGCCCCACAAAAATCGAAGGGAACCCGACGCATCCAGCGAGTGTAGGCGCAACAACCATCTGGGCGCAGGCCGATGTTCTCGATCTTTACGACCCGGATCGAGCGCAAACAGTTACGACCGGCGGCACAATTAAGTCCGTCGGCGATTTTTGGGACGCCCTCAATGTGGCGATCGAACCATTGACTCCGAGTGGCGGCGCTGAGTTTCGCATTCTCACCGAACCAATCAGCTCGCCCACGTTGTTGGCACAGTTGGCGCGCGTCTTCGAGCGTTTTCCCCAAGCGCGCTGGTGCATGTGGGACCCGGTTAACGACGAAAATTCCCAGGGAGTGATCTGCGATTTCTCCAAAGCGAAACTGGTCGTGGCATTCGATTCTGATTTTCTCTACGCACATCCGTACGCGCTGCGTTATGCGCGCGATTTCGGAAATGCTCGGCGCGTGATTGAACCGCAAGGCGCGCAGATGAACCGCTTTTACGTCGCCGAGCCGACTCCCACCATCACCGGCTCTAATGCCGATCATCGTATCGCCGTCGCCAGTCGTGACATTTTGCCATTGGCAAAAAAAATCGCCGGTGAACTCGGCATCGATGTCGCTGCTCCCCGAAATGTTGAAAATGAGGATTGGGTTAAAGCAGTCGTTCAGGATCTCGGGGCAAATCGAGGACAAGGCGTTTTGATCGCAGGCGAAACGCAGCCGCCGGAATTGCACGCGCTGGTAGCGCAAATGAATGCCGCGCTCGGCAACACAGGGCAGACTGTCATGCCGGCGCCCGTTTTATCATTGCCGGGAAATCGCATCGCCTTTCGCGACCTCGTCGAACAGATGGACCGCGGCGCCGTTAAATTGATCGTCATTCTCGGCGGCAACCCTGTATACGACGCGCCGGTTGATTTCAATTTCGCCGACGCTTTCAACAAAGTGAACCTGCGGGTGCATCACAGTGTGTACTTCAATGAAACGTCGCGCCACTCGCACTGGCATGTGCCGGCTGCGC
>JBLMXH010000333.1:0-44570 GCA_050257685.1 Nitrospirota bacterium | reverse complement strand
GACGGCAAAGTCACCACGAAGAACTTCGGGCCGGTAGATTTCACTTCGCGTGAAGACAAGCTGCATCTGTTTCGCCAGCGTGCTCTCGCCGATGCGGTTCTGCTCGGCCACACAAGTCTGGAACGCGACAATGTCCGACTCGGAGTGCCGGCCGACCTTCAGGAATGGAGGATTAAGCGAGGTCAGACTCGCTCTCCCCTTCGCGTAATTGTCTCGAACGAAGGGAAAATCAATTATCGACTGAAAATTTTTGACTCGAACGTGTCACCTATCGTCATTTTTTCGACTGAACGGATGCCTCGGAAAAATCAGGAGGCTCTGCGCAAAAAGGCGACTCTGCACTTAACCAGCGCAAGCGATGTCGATCTCTCTGTGATGCTGAAAACTTTATCTCATGAATACAATATCCGAACGCTTGCTTGTGAAGGCGGCCCAACTCTTTTTCGCTCTCTTTTAGAACAGGGCTTCGTCGATCAGCTCAATCTTACCATCGCGCCGTTTATGTTCGGCGGAGGCAACGCGCCTACACTGACAGGTCTAAGCAAAGAATTTCTTCCCAGCAGCGTCCATTGTTCATTGATCCACGTGCGGACTGTCGGAGAGGAATGCTTTCTCACCTATCGAATCAAACATCAGGCGCATCGGCGGAAGTAGACGGTTTATTTCGGCGTGGCCGTCGAACCAGTTCACCTTCACAATTCGGACAAACGTAGTTCATCTCGTCGGCACAACTCCTGCAGTAGGTGCATTCGTAACTGCAAATGTACGCGACGCCGCCTGCACTAAGCCTCATACTGCACTTCTCACATAGGTTTTTTAATTCCAGTGCCATGAAAGCGCTTTCAAAAAGGATAAACGAACGATACACCGATCATGGCCAAGAGAAGAACTGATCCACAGACGCGTACGCTGTTCCGCTCGTCCATTTCTCTACGTCGTTCCATGGCAGGGCGCGCACACCCTGCGCGCCGTTCTCCGCGAGCGAGCCGCCGCCGAACAGTTTTGCCTAACGACCGATTATCGAAATGGAGCTGGCTTCCGCGAGATCGGCAACAGCCTGTCGCTCGAGTAGCAAAGTCTTTCCGGCTTCAACAGCGATGACGCGCACTCCCGATTCCGCAGCGATACGAACTGTTTCGACGCCGATTACTGGCACGTCGAAGCGCATGTCTTGATTCGGTTTACTCACTTTAATCATCACCGCGCCTTCGCGCGCAAGCGTTCCACCACGCTTGATGGCCTCATTAGTACCTTCCAAAGCCTCGACGGCAACGATCGTGCCGTTTTTAACGATGATCGTTTGCCCGATATCGAGTTTCGCGATTTCTTTTGCGACTTTCCAGCCCAGCTCCACATCGTGCTCTTGGCGGGCCGATAATTTCGGTCCAGCAATCACTCCCGCGGCCGCCAGAGAATCCTCGAGAAAGGTTGTGGCTGGGAGAAGATCGATGTCAACTTTTGCGAGCTCGTCTGCGATCGCGGCAAAAATCGATTCGGCGTTGCGCTCTTTTAGTCTGCCTAGCAACATCAGCGCCTTCAAATCCGGCCGCAGATCGAAAAGATTTTTTGGCTCGATTTGTCCGGCCATGATTGCGTGATGAATATTTTGGCCGCGAAAAAATTTCAGGAACCGCCCCAATTGTCCCACGCGCATCCACTCCAGGGCGTCCACGTGTTGCTCCAAAATTGGATGAGTTTCGTCCGTAAAAGCGGCAGCGACGATTTTTTCAACGCCTGCCTTCCGCGCTGCATCCGCAATTAAGCGCGGGTAAACGCCGTTCCCGGCGATGATTCCCAAAGCGTGTAGCGGTGCTTGTGCCAAGCACCGAATTTGAAATAGACAGGCGCTTGACACAAGCGCCTCTAACATTACCCGTGTCGCCGACGTTTGACGTGCAACTGCGCAAGAGCCTTTTGCAGCGACGCCTGAATGGCGACCACTTCTTCGGCTGTGTGATCTTCTTTCATCGCCGCTTTAGCGCGCTCTACGGCGGCTTCGGCCGCAGCAATGTCGATTTTCTCTGATTCGAGTGCCATGTCAGTTAACACCGAAACCGCGTCAGTCTTAATTTCCACAAATCCTTCGCCAATCGCCATGGTGCTCTCGCGGCCGCTTTTTACAATGCGGAGTTCGCCAGGCTTCAATGTGGTCAAAACCGGAACGTGCTTCGGATAAATGCCAAGCTCGCCTTCCGACCCGGGCAGCGTTACCATCTCTACGTCCTCGGAATAAATTTTTTCCTCGGGCGTTACGATCTCGAGCTTCAGGGTGGCCATTGTGAAACGTTAAATCATTAAATCGTCGAATCGGAAGAGAAGTGCTTCATTGCCGTCATAGGATGTAACAATGTAACGATTCACGATTTACCGGAGCGTTAGCCTTCTTTGATCATTTCGATGCCGCCCTTCATGTAGAAATTCTGCTCGGGGACATCATCATGTTTGCCGTCGAGAATTTCTTTGAAACCGCGGACCGTTTCCGCAACGGGCACATACTGGCCCTTATAACCCGTGAAAACTTCTGCGACGTGAAACGGCTGGCTGAGAAACCGCTGAATTTTTCGCGCACGATTAACAGTCAGTTTGTCCTCCGGGCTTAATTCATCCATCCCAAGAATAGCGATGATGTCCTGAAGATCTTTGTATCGTTGCAACACTCGCTGCACGTTTCGAGCGACGTCGTAATGCTCTTCGCCCACAATCTCCGGCGCCAGCGCTTTCGATGTTGATGCGAGCGGATCAACCGCCGGATAAATTCCGAGCTCGGCGATGGCACGCTCAAGCACGATGGTAGAATCCAGGTGTGCGAACGTATTTGCCGGCGCGGGATCGGTAAGATCGTCCGCCGGAACGTAAACGGCCTGGAACGAAGTGATCGATCCTTTGTTTGTCGATGTGATTCGCTCCTGCAGATCGCCCATCTCAGCAGCGAGCGTCGGCTGATAACCAACGGCGCTCGGAGTTCGGCCTAACAAGGCTGACACCTCTGACCCCGCTTGTGAAAATCGAAAGATGTTGTCGATGAAAAGCAGAACGTCCTGATTTTTTTCGTCTCGGAAATATTCGGTCATCGCAAGAGCCGAAAGAGCGACGCGCAGACGCGCGCCCGGCGGCTCGTTCATCTGACCGAACACCATTCCGACTTTTGATTTCGACAGATCTTTTTGGTCTATAACGCCCGCCTCGCTCATTTCCTTGTACAAATCGTTGCCTTCCCGACTCCGCTCGCCGACACCGGCAAATATGGAAACGCCGCCGTGTTTCATGGCGATATTGTTGATCAACTCCTGGATAACAACAGTTTTACCGACGCCAGCGCCGCCGAATGCGCCGACTTTTCCACCTTTTGTAAATGGGCAAACAAGATCAATGACCTTGATTCCCGTTTCCAAGATTTTCGCGCTTGTGTCCTGGTCGGTGAGCGTCGGAGCCTGGCGATGAATGGGATAGCGCTTTTCAAAGTTTACAGGACCGCGACCATCAATCGTATCGCCGGTCACATTGAACAGTCGGCCAAGAACGCCGTCACCTACTGGCACAGTAATGGGACCACCGGTATCGGTCACTTCCATGCCGCGTTTCAAACCATCGGTTGAAGACATGGCAACTGAGCGCACCCAATTTTCACCGAGATGTTGTTGTACTTCGAGAGTCAGCTTCGTTGGATTACCATTGACTTCGTATTCAATTTCGAGCGCGTTGTAGATTTTCGGCATTTTGTTTTCATCCGAAAATTCGACGTCCACAACGGGACCAATTACCTGAACAATATTTCCTTTATTCATAAATTGTGATTAACCACTTAGCGCCATCTGTGCGGTCGCGATCTCGAGTAACTCCGTGGTAATACCTGCCTGACGCATTTTGTTGTACTCCAGTGTCAGGTCCTTGATAAATTGCTCAGCATTATCGGTTGCATTTTTCATCGCCACCATGCGGGCACTGTGTTCCGAGGCGCGGGCATCCAGGATCATCTGGAAAACTTGAAATTGAATGTAGTAAGGCAACACGAAACCGAGCAACTCTTCGGCTTTCGGCTCGAAAACGTAACCGAGCATCGGATCGAGATCTTGCGTCGACTCCTCGGTACTCGCGCCTTTCGGCAAATCAAAGCTACTGATCGGCAGCAAGGTCTGTACGACCGCACGCTGGCTTATCGTGTTGATAAAATGTGTGTAGAGCACGGAAACTTTGTCCACCTCGCGCCTAAGAAATTTCTCCAGACAGAATTTTGACAAGGGTTTGCTCTCCACAAAGCTGGGAGAATCCTTGAGTTCGAAATCGGCGAGCAACTCTCGTTTGGTCCGTGCAATAAATTGGCGCGCTTTCTTCCCACTAACCACGAAGGTGGTTTTGGACTGGTCAAAATTTGTGACCTCGCGAAACAAATTTGTATTGAGCCCACCGCAAAGCCCCTTGTCCGTGCTGATAATTAGCACCAACTCCTTTTTCAGCGGACGGATTTCCAAAAGCGGATGTAACCCGGGATTCGTGCGTTTTTGTAGCGAAACGAGAACCTTATTCATCAATTCAGCGTAGGGGCGGCCCGCAAGTGCATGCTGCTGCGCCTTACGCATCTTGGATGCGGCCACCATCTGCATCGCCTTGGTGATCTGGGCGGTGCTGCGGATGGATTTGATCCGTCGCCGTATGTCCCTCGTGTTCGCCATTACAAATTACCTGTTACAACTTTTGCAAATCCATAAGACCCTATTGCCAGGTCGTTTTGAATTCGTCCAAAGCTGCTTTCACCTGGGGTTCAATGTCCTTAGCCAGCTCTTTCTTCTCGCGAATCGATCGAAGCAATGGCTCCTTCCGTGTTTGCAACCAATCCTGAAGTTTCAGTTGATACTCCTTGACTCGTTCGACAGGTACCGAATCAAGGTATCCGTTTTGCATCGCCCACATTATTGCGACCTGCTGCTCAACCGGAATTGGGTTGTACTGTTTTTGTTTAAAAAGTTCGACAATGCGTTGACCGCGATCGAGTCGCGCTCTCGTAGCTGTATCAAGGTCCGAACCAAATTGCGCAAACGCAGCGAGCTCGCGAAACTGCGCCAGATCGAGCTTCACCTTGCCCGCGACCTGCTTGATCGCCTTGATCTGGGCCGCTGATCCAACGCGGCTAACAGATAGTCCCACCGAGATAGCGGGCCGCACACCTTGATAAAACAAATCGGTTTCCAGATAAATCTGACCGTCTGTGATTGAGATGACATTCGTCGGGATGTAAGCCGACACGTCACCCGCCTGCGTTTCGATGATTGGCAGAGCGGTCAGTGATCCGCCGCCGAATTCGTCGCTCATGCGCGCGGCGCGTTCGAGCAATCGCGAGTGTAGGTAAAAGACGTCACCCGGATATGCTTCGCGCCCGGAAGGGCGTTTCAAAACCAGCGACACCTGACGATATGCCACCGCGTGTTTTGACAAATCATCATAGATAATCAGCGCGTCCATTCCGTTATCCATGAACCACTCGCCCATTGCAGCGCCGGCGAATGGTGCCAGATACTGGTTAGTCGCCGTGTCGGA
This sequence comes from Nitrospirota bacterium, assembly GCA_050257685.1. GTDB lineage: Bacteria > Verrucomicrobiota > Verrucomicrobiia > Chthoniobacterales > UBA10450 > Udaeobacter. The sequence continues at coordinate 39,038 of JBLMXH010000333.1, read as the reverse complement.
GGCGGGCGCCGAGATGATTGTCGTGTAAGGCATGGCGCCCTCTTTCTCGAGAGTATTCAGCACTCGCGCCACGTTGGAATTTTTTTGGCCAATCGCCACGTAAATGCAGTAAAGGGGCCGATAATTTTTGTCACCTGCATCCTCAGCCGCCCTATTCAACCGCGCCTGACTGATGATGCTATCGATCGCAATCGTCGTTTTACCTGTAGCACGATCGCCGATGATCAGCTCACGCTGACCGCGTCCGATTGGAATCATTGCGTCGATGGGCATGATTCCGGTCTGAACCGGCTGATTCACACTTCGTCGCTTAATCACGCCCGGTGCGATTTTTTCCAGGGGATAAAACGTTTCACTCTTGATCGGACCCTTACCGTCCAATGGCTGACCGAGTGTGTTCACCACGCGCCCAAGGAGCGCCTTGCCTACGGGAACTGAAAGGAGACGTCCGGTTGTTTTCGCTTCGTCGCCTTCTTCAATGAGCGTGTTGTCGCCTAACAAAATCGCACCGACTTCGGTCTCCTCGAGATTAAGTGCGAGACCGTACACATTGTTAGGAAATTCGATCATCTCGTTAAGCATCACGTCGCTGAGACCCTCGATCCGCGCGACACCGTCGCCGGTCTCACGCACAATGCCTACGTTGCTCTTGGCCGTAGATGTTTTTAGCTCTCCAATTTTTGATTCGATCTCTTCGAGTATGGTGCTCATGGTTTTTTATAGTTCATGTTGAAGCCGTTCGAGCCGGTTGCGCACGCTTCCGTCCCAAACATTAGTTCCGACGCGGATCCGCATTCCGCCAAGGAGCTGAGGGTCAACGTGAAATTCAGTGGCGAGATCATTGCCGTATTTGCTCTTCAGATTGGCGACGATCTGGGAACGTATCGCAGGATCCACCTCGCTCGCCGTTTCGATCGTGGCGTTCCGCTTCTCTACTTCGAGTCGAAGCAAACGTTTGTAGTTTTTTAGCACGCTGATGTAATTGCGCGGCTTCTCTCTTATAACCGAATCGACCAGCGACGCGATCCTGCCAGAGTCAAGCTGACCATCAGTAAAACTCGCCTGAAGCATCTTGCGCGAAAGTCGACGAATTTCTTTGTTGAGCTTCATCAGGCTACTTCTCGAGCTGCTTCTTCCTGCAAACGCCGCTGGTCATCCGGCGTTAAGACTTTGCCGGTGACCTTCGCGGTTGTATCGACAACGAGGCGCCCGAGTTCCCGTTTCAGTGATTCCATTGTGCGGTCGTGTTCGATCGCTGCGGTTTCACGCGCTTTGGCGATGATTTGCTCGGCTGCCGAAATAGCCTCCTGCTGCTTGCGTTCGGACAGGTGCGCGGCACTTTCACGCGCCTCATCAATCATCCTCTGCCCGTCTGCATTGGCCTTTGCGACAATTTCCTGGTAACGCTTCTCCGCTTCAGCGAGTTCCTTTTTGATTTTCTCGGCATTAATCTGGCCCTCCTCGATCTTGCGCCGACGCTCCTCGAGCACAGCAAGGATTGGTTTGTAAGCAAAGCGTTGCAAAAGGTACGCAACGATGCAGAAGCTAATGATCTGCGACAGAAACAACTTCCAATTCCAGCCGAAAGTTTCAGCTGTTTCGCGCAAGATGTCGGTGACGCCTCCGCTGCTGGCAGCGATAATCAGGTTCATAAACTAAGTCTCGGGCGCAACATCAATCGCCTTTCCGCTGAAAATTAGTGAACGAGATAAAGGGCGTAGAAAACAATCGCCTCGGTCAACGCGATGGCGAGAATTCCGTGCACGAGTACTTGCGTGAACGCACCGGGATTGCGACCGACCGCGCTGGTCATTCCCAAGCCGGTCAAGCCGATTCCGATTCCGACGCCCATCGCGGCAAGCCCAACGTGAATGCTTCCGCTCAGTTCTGCTAGTATAGGTAGTATCATATTTAGTTTAGTTAGTTTCACGATCTCATCATGAGATCGTCGAAAATCAGTGTGCGTGCTCTGGTCCCTCCTGGTGTTCTGCAATTAACATGGTGAAAACCGCGGTCAGTAGCATGAAAACGAGCGCCTGCACAAATCCCACAAGCACTTCGAGGAAGTAAAAAGGAATCGGCAGGATGGGAGAGAGCCATGGATTCATGGTGGACATTGCTTCCAGGATGCTTTCGCCCGCATAAATATTCCCGAACAATCGGAAACTTAGCGCGATTGGCCTGAACAGAATCGAGATTACTTCGAGCCATCCAACGGCGAAGAAAATGACAACCATCAGGATCTTCACTATTCCGGAAGTCTCTCCTTTTGGTCCAAACAAGTGTTTTAAGAATCCTCCGACGCCGTTCGCCTGGATCGCCCAGACAAACCACATGACGAAGAAAACTGCCGACATCGCGGTCGTCATATTCAAGTCCGCATTACCGCCACGCAGAAGCGGCCGATCGACCACAAAAGCACGGGTCGCATCGTAATGACCCCAACCAACTGTTCCGATTCCCGGGATCAGGCCGAACCAGTTTACGAAAAGAATGAAAATGAAAATCGTGGCATAAAACCAGAATCCTTTTTTCACCAGATCGCTTCCGATGATGTTTTCCAAAAAATTGTGCAACCCTTCAACCAACCACTCCCAGAAATTTTGGATACCGCTCGGGATAGCCTTAACGTGCCGGGTTGCGATTTGTGAGAAAACGATGATGGCCGCAGCGACGATCCAGGTCACCAGCATCGAGTTTGTGATTCCGAAGCCGCCGAACTGAACAAGCATTTGTGGTTTTAAGGAGACGCCCTCGTGTTCAATCGGGGCCGCTTCCGCTGCAAACGTCGGTGTTGCAACCATTGCACTGGAGGCCAGTGCCAGGACCGATATCAGTAAACAACGATTGCGCATTTTCGTAAGGACAGTTGCAGCCAGCCTCGGTGATGCCGACCTGCCGGGGGTCATCCGCTGTCGTCCCATACCTGCCAGACTACGGCGAAAAGCTGCCCCGGCTACAACTTGAACGCGGATATCAAAGCGCGTTTTGCTCGAATGACAAACAAAATTCTCTGGCGCGACTATTTTGCGGGCAAACTCTCAGCAAATTGGGGAGCGATTCGGGCGATTGGTCTTGCGTCCACCCGTTCGGCCGCCCCGTTCATTGTAATCGCTTCCTCGTAAAACGATTCCAAGTGATCAATCTGCGTTGCCTGCTCGAATCGTTCCTTTATCGCCGTGTGCGCGCGTAAGCCCATTTCCTGCATCAGTACGGGTGAACCCGCGATCAATTGCATCGCGTTTGCCAAAGCAACGTGATCCTCTTCCGCCACGAGAAACCCGGTTCGCCCGTGATCGACTGCTTCGGGTATTCCACCGTGACGCGTCGCAACTACCGGCAGACCTGTTGCCATTGCTTCGAGCGCCGAGTTCGGCACACCTTCCTGATCTTGATTTGGGGAAATCTCGCTTGGATGCACAAATAGATGCGCGCTGGCATAAAGTTCGTGCAGCTTCGGTTGAGAAAGGAACCCGACGAAATGCACGTCCCTGGCAATGCCTAGTCCGCCAGCGAGCATCTCCAATTCTGGCTGTAACGGGCCTTTGCCGGCGATGATAAGTTCTGCGCGAGGAAAATCCTTTTTGAAGATCGCGAACGCGCGCAAGCTGGTTGCCACGCCTTTCTTCGGGATCAGCCGGCACGCCTGCACCACTTTCCATTTGCCGTCTCGCGGCGGCTCTCTGTGCACCAGCGGGAATTCATTCAGCGGGATGCCGGTGCGATTGATGCGCAGCTTTTCCGGCGGGCATCCCAACTGCAATAATCGATCGGCAAGCGATTGAGAACGAGCAAACACAAGCGGCACCGCATTGAAAAGACGTCGCAGCTTACCAGGATAATCTTTAATCTCTGGTTTGTGCGCGACATCTGCGCCGTGGAAAGATACCACACACGGTTTGTGCCATTGCTCGATAAATGGAAGCAGGTGCACGCCGGTATGCCCGAAATAAATGTGCATCAAATCGGCTCCGTGCCGGCTCAACAATGAGTCCAGCGTTTGATATTCGCCGCGATAAACAATCGGTGGCCGCCGTTCGACGAATTTCAACCAACCGTGCACAAACAGATTAGTGCGCCGCTTTGGAATCACTTCGATGTCTTCAAACGGAAATCGCTCAGCATTCTGGACTTCTTTGGTGACGACGAAAGTGTGCACCCCGCGCAGAGCTTTTACCTGCCGATAGATGTGCAACATCTCCGACTTGAGAAAACTGGAACAATAACTCGCTACAACCCGTCTGCCCATAACACAGCGGCCAGTTTCGCTAGGGATGCTCGCCTTGTCCACATCAAATCGCCGCTGAAACACTCGCACCGACATCCATTAATTTTGTTGCCAACGCCTGCTTCAAAACATCGATTCCTTCTCCATTGGCTGCTGAAGTCGGAAGTATCCGGAGCTTGGGGAACCTTTTTTGCAGTGCTTTTAGATTTTCTTTCGCACCGGGCAAATCCATTTTGTTTGCCACTACGAGCCAAGCCCGCGACGACAACGTCGGATCGTATAGGTCAATTTCCCGCCGCAGATTCTGCAAATCTTCGACCGGATTGCGTCCCTCGCTTGCGGCGATGTCCACCACGAAAACCAAAACTCGGCAGCGTGTAATATGGCGCAGAAATTCGTGACCTAACCCGAGGCCCCGATGGGCCCCTTCGATCAAGCCCGGAATATCTGCGACCGTGGCACGTCTGTAACCCGCAAATTCAATGACGCCCAGAATCGGGTGCAGTGTCGTAAATGGATAAGCCGCGACCTTTGGCCGCGCCTCCGAAAGTTTCCGTAAAAGGGTTGATTTACCGGCATTCGGGTAACCGACCAAACCCGCATCGGCGATGGTTCGCAACTCAAGCAGAAAATATCCCTGTTCGCCTTCTTCGCCTTCCGTGTACTGGCGGGGCGCGCGATTGCGGGAGCTTTTGAAGTGCACATTCCCCTTCCCCCCTGCTCCGCCACGGCACAGCACAAATTCCTGTCCATCACGGGTCAGATCGACGATCGGAATTGCTGGTTGCTGATTGCTGATTGCCAATCGTTCTGCGTTGAGCATTGAGCGTTGATCCTCTTCTGACCTGTAAACGACCGTCCCTACCGGAATTTTCACTACCTTGTCTGCGCCTGCACGTCCGCTCATTTTCTTGCCCATCCCATGCCCGCCGTTCTTTGCCTTGATCAACGGCTCGTAGAAAAGATTGGCCAGATTATCAACGTGCCGATCCGCCCGCAGGATGACGTCACCACCTCGCCCGCCATCCCCGCCGTCCGGCCCTCCTTTTGGCACGAATTTTTCTCGTCGAAAACTGACACACCCGCGGCCACCGTTTCCAGCTTGCGCAAAAACCTTTACTCGATCGACGAACATAGCTTGTTCAAATTGCCGCTGGCACGAACACGTGTCACCCCGAGTGAAGTCGAGGGATTCCGTCGCATTACTTCACTACAGTTCCACGGGATCCTTTGACTCCGCTGCGTTCTGCTCAGGATGACAACAGTGACGCGTACAAGGCCTTTGTCTTTTGCGCAATTGCAGTCCAGCTAAAATTTTCTTCGACCCGTTTCCGCCCCGCTTTACCAAACCCTTCGCGAAGTTGAGGGTCTCTCATCAATTCATTCACACGCCGTGCGAGATCATGTGCGAATTTTTCGGGGTCTGTTGCTTCGAACGGGCTCTCCTTCATTTGCTCAAGCGGCACCAGGAAACCTGTTTCGTTGTCAACGACGACCTCCCTGATTCCGCCGACACCACTGGCGACCACGGCAGTTTCGCACGCCATTGCTTCTAAATTGATAATTCCGAAGGGCTCATAGATTGAGGGACAAACGAATACCGCAGCGTGCGAATAAAGTTCGCAGGCGGCCCGCTGATCGACCATTTCGTTGATCCAGATGATTCCCGGCCGTTTCGCTTGTGCGCGCTCTACAGCAATCCGCATTTCCTCCCCCAGTTGCGGCGTATCGGGCGCAGCTGCACACAGCACGATCTGAAAATCGCGATCCATAAATTGGATTGCGCGCACCAGATGTTGGAAGCCTTTCTGACGCGTAATCCGCCCTACAAAAAGCAGATATGGCTTCGCCAAATCAATGTGGTAATGCTTGAGCACATCGGTCGAATCGACCTTACGATATTGATCCAAGTCGATGCCGTTGTGGATCACGTGCACGCGTGCGGAATCGACATTAAACAGACGTTCGATGTCGTGTTTGGTCGCGCCCGAAACGGCAATAATCGCATCCGCCATTTCCAGCGCTGTTTTCTCCACCCAAAGTGAGAAGTCGTAGCCGCCAGCGAGCTGTTCGCGTTTCCAAGGTCGAAGCGGCTCGAGTGAGTGAACAGTGATCACAAGCGGTAAACCGTAATTTTTTTTTGCCAGAATTCCGCCGAGGTGGCTGTACCAGGTGTGACAATGCACGAGGTCCGCATCGATGTTCATGGTATTGAAATCGGTGCAACGCCGCACCGCCCCGAAAGCAGAACGCAACGGCTTTGGGCAGGTGAAACCACTCGTGTCGAGTTCGAAGCCGATGACCTTGAGATTACCTTGGTGGACACGCTGCTCGCCAAAGCAACGCACCTCGACCGGCATCGTTTTTGCCAATTCGCGCGACAAATAGCCGACGTGAACGCCGGCGCCGCCATAAATGTTCGGCGGATACTCGTTAGTTAAGAACAGGGCCTTCATGCGCGTTTTAGGTCTTTGTAACAGCGGTTGTGTTAACAGCAGAATTAGCGCAAGGGGCGTTTGCCACAAATATTCTGTAATTATTTCGCGCGCAGCAGCAGCACTGGAATATCGACGGCATGACGCACCTTGTCGGCAGTCGCGCCGTACAGAACGTCGCTGATGAAACGGTGGCCGTGGGTAGTCATGGCGATCAGGTCTACATGTTTCTCGCGGGCAACTTTGATGATTTCATCAGACGGCTCGCCCAACGCCAGCATCGCCTCGCACGAAAATCCTTCGGTAGTTAGTTCCAGTTGTCTTTTTTCTAGATACATGCGGTCTTCTTTCATCTCCTGGCTTTCGGCAAGTTGAAGTTGATTGAAATTGCGCGCCACCCATCCATCGGCGACGTGAACAAGCAACAGCTTTGCGCCCGTCATGCGTGCCAGCGGCTTGATGTGGGTGAGAATCGTCTCATCGGCTGGACTGTTCTCGAGTGGGATCAATATGTGGTTATACATGGCTTGGCGACGTTAAATCGTTGAACCGTTACGTTGGCGCTGAATCATCAATTCGGGACCGGAAGCCCGACAGAACCATAAAAAGCCCTGAGCATCGACTCCGGCAGAAAAGTGTCGAAAAGGAGTTTCACATTGAGGACAATAATGATGGCGGCGGTCATCCAACCCAGGATCCTTATCCACATTCGGTTTACGAATTCACCCATCTTAGCCTTTTCACCGGTAAATCGCATTAGCGGCCACACCGCAAACCCAAGTTGCATGCTCAAGCAAACCTGACTGGCAATCAGCAATTCGGTCGTTTTGCCTTCTCCGAAAATACCGATCACCAAGATTGCGGGCACGATGGCTATGAGTCGAGTTATCAGGCGACGCAGCCACGGCGTAATTCGGATGTTGAGAAAACCTTCCATAACGATCTGGCCGGCAAGCGTGCCGGTAAGAGTCGAGTTTTGCCCGGATGCGAGCAACGCAACCGCAAACAGAATGCTTGCTACGCCAACACCAAGTAACGGGCTGAGCAGTTTGTACGCCTCCTGAATCTCGGCTACGTCCTGATGGCCTGACCAATGGAAAGCAGACGCGGAAAGAACCAGAATCGCAGCGTTAATGAACAATGCGAACATGAGCGCTGCGCTGGAATCGATGGTCGCAAACTTGATAGCTTCGCGCTTGCCTTCCGGCGTCTGCTCAAATTTGCGCGTCTGCACAATGGATGAATGCAAATACAAATTGTGCGGCATCACGGTCGCTCCGAGGATACCGATGCTGACATAAAGCATTTCCTGGTTTGTCACGACGTGTGCCCCGGGAATAAAACCCAGTGCAACTCCGAGGATGCTCGGCTTGGAAAAAATTAGCTCCAGCGCAAAAGAGGCGCCGACAGTGGCGATTAACGTGATGACAAGCGCTTCAACGTAACGAAAGCCTTTGTTTTGGAGATAAAGGACAGCCAGCACATCGAGCGCGGTGATGAGGCACCCCCACACCAGCGGGATCCCAAACAGCAACTGTAGTCCGATCGCCGAGCCAACCACCTCGGCCAGATCGCAGGCCGCGATCGCAATCTCACACAGAATCCATAGAAACCAGACCACCGGCCGCGGATAATGGTCACGGCACGCCTGAGCGAGATCGCGGCCTGTGGCAACGCCCAGCTTAATACACAAATGCTGAAGCAAGATCGCCATCAAATTTGAAATCATGATGACGCATAAAAGCGAGTAGCCGAACCGTGCGCCGCCAGCCAAATCGGTCGCCCAGTTGCCCGGATCCATATAGCCCACCGCAACAAGGAATCCCGGACCGGAAAACGCCATGAGCTTACGCCAAAACGACGCCGTTCGCGGCACGACGATCGTCCGATGGACTTCCGGGAGAGAAACCTGATCGCCAGTTTGTCGCCAGGCCACGCGAGTTCTTGCCGTCGTTGCGATTTCCGGATGCGCCATAGATATTTGTACGATAATTAGGCTGGCCTAATTTTATTATTCGGGTATGAAGTTCTGTCAACCGACAATCTTTGTTTGTTGACTCTTATGACACCCTTCTTTATGTTCGGCGGCATGCCAAACAAAAAGGCATCCCAAGCGGCTGCCACTTCCACGGCTGTGGAGGATTACCTCGAGCGAATCCTTGAACTCATCAATTCGAAGGGATACGCCAGGGTCATTGATATTGCCGCGGCCCTAAACATTTCGCAGGCCAGCGTCACCAACATGGTCCAACGCCTCGATGCCGAGCGGCTCCTGAAATATGAGAAGTACCGCGGCCTTATCTTAACTCCCGCCGGTAAAAAGCTGGCCCACGGAATTGCCCAACGACACAAGTTGCTCACCGAATTTCTCAGACTGCTGGGTGTTGACGACCGCGTGATCGACCAGGATGTCGAGGGCATGGAGCATCATATTAGTCCCTCCACGTTGCGCGCGATCGCGGCGCTTACCCAGCAATTGCGACGCAGACCCGCCTTGCGCGCCCGGTTGCAAACCGCTGCCGTCTAGCAGCTGTCCGGAAGTTTACGCCACTACGGGTTCCTGGAGCTCGTCACCGCGGCGGCAGAAGCAGCATCGCTCGCCTTTTTGAAATGAAGCTGCTTTACGCGTCGATTATCGGCTTCGGAAACAGTAACCAAATAATTATCAATCTTAACCTGTTCGCCGGTCTTCGGCAGATGGCCCAGCAGATGTGTCACGTAACCGCCGATGGTGCTTACATCTGGACTTTCCAAGTCAAGCTTCGCCAGATCGTTGAGTTCGTATAAGCCAAGCGCTCCGTCCACGCTGAATTCGTTGGCATTGATTTTGCGGAACTCTTCCTTTTCGAAATCGAACTCGTCCTGAATATCGCCAACGAGTTCCTCCAATACATCTTCCAACGTCACGAGTCCTACCGTCCCTCCAAATTCATCCACCACGATTGCGAGATGAGCATGTTTGCTAAGAAATAACCTGAGCAGATTTTCCAGCGGCATCATCTCCGGGACCGGATGCAACTCCCGTTTGATGTTCATTAAATCCGGATGCGGATCCCGCATCATGGGAAGCAGCTCCTTGATGTGGATGAGGCCAATCGTGTTATCCAGATTTTCACGGCATAGCGGAAACCGCGTGTGCTGAGAATCGATCGCCTTTTTCATGTTGGCTTCAAAATCATCTTCCACGTCCAGGTAAACAATCTCGCCACGTGGTGTCATGATATCGCGCACGACCCGATCGCGCAGATCGAGAACGTTAAACACAAGTTCACGGCCGAGAGGGGTCACCTCCGCTGACTTTTCGCTTTCGCGTACGATCAACCGCAGTTCTTCTTCACTGTGTGCCAGTTCTCCTTCGGCAATCGGTTCCACGTGAAGAATCCGACGGAGGACCCAGTTGCTCGCTGCGTTTAGCAAGCCGATCGCGGGTTTGAAGATTACATAAAACAATCGCAGCGGCGCGCTCACGAATAGCGCCGACGGCATCGCTTTGCGGATCGCCAGAATCTTTGGCGCCTGTTCGCCCACCACGATGTGCAAAAACGTGATGGCCGAAAACGCCAGGACGAACGAAATCGATTTGATTACGGCGGCGGATTCGATTCCTGCCAATGCGAAAAACGGCTGAAGCATTCGCGCCAGAAAGGGTTCTCCCAACCATCCGAGGCCAAGGCTCGCCATGGTTATGCCAACCTGACAGGCGGAAAGATAAGCGTTCAGATTGTCTTTGATCGCGCGTAGTAGACTTGCTCGCTTGCTACCGCTAGCAGCCATGGTCTTGAGATGGCTGGTACGAATTTTGACCAGCGCAAACTCAGCCGCGACGAAGAAGCTGTTCAGCAGTACAAGCACTGCAATGGCGAATAGCTTGCCAAGCAACACCATCGGTGACTCCCATTGTTGCGTTATTGTCTCGGCAACTGAGGTCACAGCTAGGGGAAGCATTACAAAATTCATCTATCGCAGCCCAGACGCGTCCGGCTAACGCGTTGCACAGCGGTGCGCCTAAGCCTACCAGCTAGACTTGGTTACACCAGGAATTAGACCTTGCGAAGCCAGCTCACGAAATGCCAGACGTGACATCTTAAACCGCCGAATGAAGGCGCGCCGGCGGCCGCTGACTTCGCAGCGGTTCACCACGCGCGTCGGGCTCGCATCACGCGGCAATTGCGCCAGCCCGGCGTAGTCCTTTTTCGCCTTTAGCTCGGCGCGCAATGGAGCGTACTTTTTCGCCGTGGCGCGTTTGCGTTCGTTACGGTTGATCCAGGCTTTTTTAGCCATAAAGAGCGCTGAATATAATCGCACTTGCCGAATTTGCAACCCGAGAAGCCGTGAGTCCTTGAACAGTTAGCCGAGGGCGCCTGCGCGTCGTCGCTGTTTGACCAGGGTATTAGTGGAGCGGCGAGTGCCGTCTCGCGTAGATGAGCGCTTCTGCTTTACCGCTTGTGTCCGGTTCAAGCTGTCTTGTAACACCTTCACCAGATCAACTACGTTGGTTGGCGCAGGCGCAGCTGGCGCCTTTGCTGCGATCTCCTTGTGCTGTGCTTTTTGTTCGATGATCTCCATCAATGCGGTCCGGTATTCGTCCCGATATTTCTCCGGCTCCCAGACAACACTCATGCTTTCGATGAGCGCCTGGGCCATTTTCAATTCCTTTTCGGTGACCGCGGCCTTGGAACCGTTTTGCAATACGTCGGCGCTTAATATCTCGCTGGCAAAATGCATTAACTCCAAAATCAGGAACAACCCGTCCGGTTTTACCGCGGCCAGGTGCTCGCGATTGCTGATCACCACCTTGGCAATACCAATTTTGCCCGTCCCGCTGAGCGCCTTGTGCAAAACTGCATAAGCTTTCTCCCCGCCTTTTTGCGGCTCAAGGAAATACGGCTTGTAGAAGAACTTCGGATCAACCTGCTCTAAATCGACGAAATCGGTGATGTCGATCGAATGGGTCGACTCAATGCGTACCTTCTCAAAGTCCTCATCCTTCATCACTACGTAGCGCCCGCGCTCGTATTCGAAGCCCTTAACGATCTGGTCAGCCGGAACTTCCTTCGAGTCCGCTTCCGCCACCTTTTTATATCTGATCGGGCTGAGATCGCCGGAACGAAGCTGCCGGAAACTAAGCTTCTCCTCTCGCGTGGCGGGATAAACCGCCACCGGAATGTAGACTAATCCGAAGCTGATGCTGCCTTTCCAGATAGGGCGCATACGGGGGAATGCTTTCCCATAGTGCTGCGCGTGTCAACCTTAGACAGCCGCCGCCAGCAGCCCGACTGCTTCGCTGAAATTCCTTGCAACTCGGGGAAAGAGTCAGATGTTGCAAGTTGAAATGAACCTCCTCGCCAGCTTCATGAACTTGGCCGGGCCGGACTTGATTGTCATCCTGCTGATCATCCTCGTTCTCTTCGGAGCGAAGAAGTTGCCCGAGCTCGCTCGCGGAATGGGTCAGGCGGTCAAGGAGTTTCAAAAAGCAAAGGACGAGTTCAACGACGAACTGCACAAGGCTGGAAAGTCTGATACACAACTCGCCAAGCCTGAGGTGAAACCTGCTGAGTCAACCGTCGCGCGAACTGACAGCCAGAGTAATCCGAGCGCTCCCGCTGCAGCGCCGCAGGCGAGTACAGCGGTCACTCCCGGCGATAAAGCCGATCAGGTTTAGCTTTTCGAAAGCGATGCGGGCATGCATCGCTCTCCAAGGCACTCGGTGTGAAATTCGAGTAATACGCTGCGTTTTGCTTTGCGTAACTTGTGAGGCGACGCTCGCGTCCTCGCATCGCTTTTGGAGGAAATGAGAATATCTGACCTTCTGCAGGTTTGACCGAACACGCAATTTACGGCAAAATCCCCGCTCGTTTATGTCTGAGCTGGATTTGCGCGCCCAAATCAAGGAGATGCTGGTCAAAAATTTGATGCTGCAAGTTACTCCCGAGGAGATCGGTGATGACCTGCCGCTTTTTGGTCCGGATGGACTCGGTCTTGATTCCATCGACGCGTTGGAGCTGGTTGTGAGTATGGAAAAGACGTTCGGCGTCGGCGTTCCAAATTCCGATGTCGCGGGAAAAGCGCTGCGGACTGTGAATACGATTCACGATTACATTCTCGAAAAACGCGCTGCGGCTGCGTAGAACGCCGTTGAAACTGCGCCGTTCGCTCACATAGACTTGCAGCCTGTGTGTTCAGCGGGTTTGCAACTTGCTGCAAAACGAAGCCTGCCGAAATGGTCCTCACAGCAGCGCAGAGCATCTCCGCTGGGCACGCAAACTTGGAGGTCTATGTTGCGAGTACGCCGTTAACCATAAGACGCGGGTAAAATTCTGAAGTGAACATTCTTTATGTAGAAAGTAGCCGCAGCTGGGGCGGGCAGGAATATCGCACCTGTCTGGAAATCAATTGGCTCAATGCACATGGGCATCAGGCATGGTTGATCTGCAATCCAGACAGCCAGGTCCACTCAAAGGCGTCTGAACTAGGCACGCGTGTGGTCGCAATGCCCCTCATCAGCCGCGTTGACCCGCTATGCTCGTTGCGCCTCTGGAAGTTTTGCCGGCAAAATAAAATCGATCTGCTTAAAACGAACAGCTCAAAGGATCACTGGATTTGCCTGCCACTTTTCCTTTGCGGCATTCCCTTGAGCCGCGCCCGCTGCATCACCGATCCAATCGGCAGCCGAACTCGCGCATTTGTCTTCAAGCACGGCTGTTCGCAAATCGTTGCCGACGCTTCGGTGATCAAATGCGAACTAGTGCAAGAACACGGAATTGATCCGGCTAAAATTGAAGTCATCGGTTCAGCTGTCGATTTGGAAAGGTTCAAGCCTCCGCGCGACCGGACAAGATTTCGCCGTGAAATCGGCGTCGGCGACGACGCGCCTCTGATCGGGAATGTGGGGATGATCCGTCCGGACAAAGGTCAACTCGAGCTGGTCAAATCAGTACCGTTCATTTTGGACAAGTGTCCCGATGCGCGTTTCGTCATCGTAGGCCAGGGAACCGGGATCTTGAAGCGGGGCATCAATGTGCGGAAGGCAATCGATCGCGCTGGCCTTGCCGACAAAATAATCATGGCTGGTTATCGCTGGGACACACCAGACGTGTACGCAGCATGCGACATGATTGTCATTGCGTCGCTGCGCACAGAGGCATCTCCAATTGTTTTGCGTGAAGCTTTCGCCAGTGGCCGACCGGTGATCGCGACCAAAGTGGGCGATATTCCGGAAATTATTCGTGATCGCGAGAACGGGCTGCTTATCGAGCCGGGAAATACGCAGGCATTGGCGTCGGCCGTCCGGAAGCTTATTTCAGATCCAGACCTGGCAGCGCACTGTGCAGCAAACGGCCTCCGTTACGCGACTGAAAATTTTTCATTCGATAAGATGATGGAAGCAAAGCTACGCGCCGATCTTAAGGTCGTTGGTGATAAACGCCGAATGGAAAAGGGAGCTCCCGCAAGCCCGGCGTCACAGGAGCTCCATCGTCCATCAGGAAAGCTCAATTAGGTTTAGAAGAATTGATGGCATCAATCAGCTGACGAAAGCGGCCAAATCTGCTGCGAATCGGTTTGAAAACCAGCCGAGGCAAGTCGTGGGTTTCAAGCTCATCGTCTTCTTTCGAAACAGCAGTGCGCTGAACAATTTCGCCTGCACGCAGGATGTCTTTGAAGTCATTATTCAGATCGGCAAGCCCTTTATCCGATAATGGACGATTCAGGCGGATGATATAGCGCTCCCCTATCCAGCGCGCTGAATGAAAGACCTTGTAGAATCGCCTGATCTCCGCCGCGGCGTCCTGCGCATTGTGTTTGATTTTAAAAAACGCGAAGTCTTCCTCCGAAATGAAGTCGAAGTTGAGCAGGCGTTTGGTAAGAAATTGCACCCATGCGTTCCAATATGTTCCGCGTGGCCGGTCCAATAACACCACCGGGACAATGCGTGTTTTGCCCGTTTGCATCAGCGTGAGGACCTCGAATGCCTCATCCATCGTACCAAAGCCGCCCGGGAGGAGCGCGAATGCGTGCGCCTCCCTCACGAAGCTCAATTTGCGAGTGAAAAAATAATTCAGCGTCACGAGCTTGGGATCGCCATCCGGAGGTTCATTTACTCGCGGTTCCGAAGGCAAACGGATGCCAAGCGCAAAGCTGTGCGCACGTCCCGCGCCCCGCTGGACAGCCTCCATGATTCCCTCGTTGCCGCCGGCGATCAGCATGAAACCTTGCCTGACCATCTCGCACGCAAAATCTGAGGCCAATTTGTAATCGGGTGAATCGCGCGTGCTTCGCGCTGATCCGAAAACGACCACTTTTCGCAAGTGCTTAAACGGTGCGAAAATCTTCGCTGCCGAGCGCATCTCTTTAGCAGAACGGTTTATCAGCTTGAGGTCCGCTGCGGTCATTTCGTCGCGCGCAATTTTCAGCGCTGTCGCAATCATTTCCTCGATAACCGCTGGAGATGTTTGCGCACCCCAATCCCGAACCAATTTTTTAACGCGCTTATCAAAGCGTGGATCGAGGCTCCAATTTCTTATGCCTGGTGCGCCTTGCACCCGATCAATTGCTCGTTCCGGGGATGCTTTCACGTGAATGAAAAATTTCGGTTAACAAGAAATTAAATCCTCAAGAATGTCGCGCATATGCCGAATCGGCAGCGAATAATGTCCTTCTCTTGGAATGAATCGGGCTTGGCAATTCGGAAAACGCGTCGCGAGTTCTTTTGCCAACCGAACGGCGAAAGCACGATCTTCTATTCCGTGCCACAGTCGTACTGGCACGCGAACGTCTTCAATCGCGAATCCCCACGGTTGCGCATAAATTTGCGCGTCGATCATTACCCCTTCCGCTGAGCCGCGCCAGGCGCGTCGTTGGCTCTCAAAAATTGCTTCAAAAGCTGCGTCGTCACGCAAGCTGGCTGCATCGCACGGGCGCAATAGCAGCAGCTTCAAAAGCAGCGGACGAAGCCGGATGGGTGCGCGGATTGACAAAAAGGGTCGCACAAGCCGAAACATTTGCCGCAACAGTTGTGGCCGATTGCGATAAAACGCGAGCATCCAGCGATAAAGCGGCAGCAATCCTTTAAAATCCTCCAACTCGGCAAACGGGATGACTCCCCCTACGACACCAATCGCGCGCACGCGCTTGGGCATGGCGACGGCCGTCGCATACGCATACGGCGCGCCTCCAGAAATCGCAAGAATATGGAAATCGTCGAGCCCAAGATCATCAACAAGCCGTTCAACAACCGCCGGCCAGTCGCTCAACTTTCGATCGAAATGCATGGTTGAGCCGCTGATGCCTGGACGATCCGGTGAAATAATCCGAATACCGAGAGTCCGCGCCGGTTCGTTTGCGAGTTGCGCCATCGTGCGTGAACTCGGCCAGCCGTGGCAGAATATCACCGGGCTCCCATTTAGATCACCGTATTGTTCGAATGCCAGGACGGCGCCATCATGAAGTTGAACGACATCTTTCCTGTGCATTTACCGCCGGTCTCTTTTCCGTAGTTCTATTGCAAGCCCTTGATCTGTAGTCCAAAGTGTACCGCTAAATTACAACTGCGCTTTGCGGAGCCTTGTCATGAATGATTACTCGCAACCTCCTCCAGGGAAAATCTCCGAGCACGGTAACGGGATCGGCGCACCGTCACCTCAGGAAGTAGAAAGACGCGCCAGAGAAATCGCCATGATCGACGAGCGCAACCCTGACGAGTTTACCGAGGCAGATTGGGCACAGGCGCGCCACGAATTGATGGGGGAGGAAAACAATGTGCCCCCGGAGGAAACTCCTGATAATGCCGAGATCACAGAAGAATGGAACGTCATCGCCGGTTCCAAAGGTCACCGCATCCCGCGTCCCGGAATCGAGGAAGAGGAAAGTGTGGGTGAGCATCTCGTGATCGAAGGTATCGAAGAAGCGACTCATGACCAAATGCTTGAAGCGCGCCGGGAAGAACGCGAGCAGGAGGGAGAAAATCGTTGAGCGCGACCTCGCTTGAGACCGTCTCCACGACGGCGGCGGTGAAACGATCTCTCTTGTCCACAAGGAAATCTCGGATCGAGCCCTTGCGCGATCGCTTCCATCAAACCAGACAATTCACCAACGCGCTCTGTGCTGGTCTCGAACCCGAAGATTGCGTCGTGCAATCGATGCCGGATGTCAGTCCAACCAAATGGCATCTCGCGCATACCACCTGGTTTTTCGAGACTTTTATCCTGAAAAAGTTCGTCCCGGGGTATCGCGCAGAAATTCCGGAGTACGCGTACCTCTTCAATTCTTATTACAACGCGGCAGGTGACATGCACCGGCGCGATCTCCGGGGGCTAATCTCGCGCCCGACTCTGAGCGAAGCGCAGCGTTATCGCGCATCGATCGATTCACACGTTGGCGATCTGCTCTCAAGTGCCGATGAAAGTCTGCTCGATGAAGTCGCGCCGATTCTCGTCCTTGGCATCCATCACGAACAGCAACATCAGGAATTGCTCATCACGGACATCAAGCATGTGTTCGCACAAAATCCGTTATACCCGGTTTTCCGTGCTGGTAGGGCGCATCCCTCCGTGCGCGCCAAAGAAGGGACGGCAACGGAGTGCCGTCGCTATCAATTCATCGATTTCGAAGAAACGATCAGTGCGATAGGCCATGATGGCGGCGGCTTCGCCTACGACAACGAAGGGCCGCGGCATCAGGCACTTGTTCCGGCGTTTTCGCTCGCAACGCGGCCAGTCACAAATAGCGAATATATCGCGTTCATCGAGGACGACGGCTACCACCGGCCGGAATTCTGGTTATCGCTCGGCTGGGTGACCGTTAATGAACAGCGTTGGAACGCGCCGCTTTACTGGATGAAACGAGACGGTGTCTGGTGGAATTTCACGCTCTCCGGTCTGCGCCCGGTCGATGGATCGGAGCCTGTGACCCATGTCAGCTATTTCGAAGCTGACGCGTATGCGAGCTGGGCGGGCGCACGCCTTCCGACTGAATTCGAATGGGAGCGCGCTGCCTTAAGTTGTCCAATTGAAGGCAATTTCGTCGAAACGGAACTGTTTCATCCGGCGCCCCTTACAGGGTCCGCCTCGTCTGCGGTAGCCTTGGCGAAGGCAGATGTCTCGACGGATGAACCAGGCCGCGACGGATACCTTCAGCAAATGTTTGGCGATGTTTGGGAATGGACGCGCAGCGCCTACTCGCCTTACCCCGGCTACCGCGCCGCACGCGGGGCACTCGGCGAATACAACGGCAAATTCATGTGCAACCAATACGTACTGCGTGGCGGTTCCTGCGCCACTTCACGTACTCACATCCGCCGCAGCTATCGCAATTTCTTTCAACCGGAGAAACGCTGGCAGTTCACCGGAATCAGACTCGCACGCGATCCAGAATGAACTGGTAGGGCGCGACCACCCGGCGCGCCGGTTTCAATTTTCATAATGACCGGAGATTCAATTACAGCTCCGCCGCAATTTTCTGCGCCAGAAACGGCGGAGTTTCTGGCGGATGTTATTGCCGGCTTGTCGTCGGATCCGCGCACAATCCCTTGTAAATACTTCTATGATGAGCGCGGCGCCGCGTTGTTTCAGAAGATCTGTGAGTTGCCTGAGTATTACGTCACCCGCACCGAGATTGATATCCTGGATCGAAGTCGAGGCGACATCGCATCGCAGCTTGGACCGAACATCGAACTAATTGGCCTGGGCACCGGCGCCGGTACTAAAACGCGGATCTTGATCGAGGCGCTCGAAAATCCTGCGGTGTATATCCCCGTCGATATCTCAGAAAAACAACTTCACGAGTCGACTGTCCTCTTCCGCAAAACTTTTCGCGACTTGGAAATTCTGCCCGTATGCGCGGACTATCTTCAACCTGTGGTGTTGCCTTCATCCAGTCGCAAACCGGCGAGGAACGTTGTGTATTTCCCGGGGTCGACCATTGGGAACTTTGATCCGGATGAAGCGGTCCAGTTTTTACACCGCATCGCGAATGTTTGCCGCGGAGGCGGCGGGCTGCTTATCGGGGTCGATTTGAAGAAGGACCGGCAGGTGCTGGAAGCCGCTTACAACGACAGTGCCGGCGTGACTGCCCAATTTAATTTGAATTTGCTGCAGCGGATCAACCGCGAATTGGGCGCAGACTTCGATCTCCATCAATGGCGGCACCGCGCAATCTACAATTCCGAGGCCGGGAGGATTGAAATGCATCTCATCAGTAACGCTGATCAGTTTGTGCATTTCAACGAACACAAATTTCATTTCCGTCTCGGAGAAAAGATCATCACTGAGTATTCCTATAAATATTCGCCAGACGAGTTTGCCGCGTTTGCTGCTAAAGCCGGGTTCAATTTCGTTCGCATGTGGACCGACGAAGCGGCTTTGTTTGGCGTTTTCTATTTTGTGACAGCACCAGAGTAGCGCATGTCTTGTGCTTGCCGACCGGGTATTATGCAAGCCGGAGGCATGCACGACTTTAAGTGAGCGCATTGGTTAAGCTCAAAGACGTCACCAAATGCTACGGCGACGCTATCGCATTATATCCGACGAATCTCTCAGTTGAGTCGGGCAAAACCACAGTGCTCATAGGACCAAGCGGCTGCGGCAAATCCACTTTGCTGCGATTAATCATTCGCTTAATCGAACCCGATTCCGGTTCGATCGAGTTCGACGGCAAAGCTATTACTGCCAATAACATCGATGCTTTGCGGCGCCGGATTGGCTACGTAATCCAGGAGGGCGGTTTGTTTCCCCACCTGACGGCCCGCGCCAATGTCCTTTTAATGGCGCGCCATACTGGAAAATCCGGAGAAGAAATGCACAACCGGCTGCTGGAACTATCCGAGTTGACAAGATTTTCAGAAAATCTGCTCCCGCGTTATCCGGTAGAACTTTCCGGTGGCCAACGTCAGCGCGTCAGTTTGATGCGCGCACTGATGCTTTCGCCAGAGCTGTTATTGCTCGATGAGCCGCTCGGCGCCCTGGACCCGCTGGTGCGCGCCTCGCTGCAAAAAGATCTGAAGGAAATTTTCATACGCCTTTGCCAGACGGTGGTATTCGTGACTCACGATTTAGCCGAAGCGATTTATTTTGCCCACCAGATCGTTCTCATGAACGAAGGTCGCATCGTCCAAACAGGCACGATTACCGATCTGCGCGAGAAGCCGGCCGACCCTTTCGTATCCGAATTCATCACCGCGCAACGCGGGATCGCGACTGTATGAATCGAATTAGGAAAGCAGGAAAAAAGAAAAAGTTTAAATCTGGAAATCAGGAATCCAGGAAAATAAAGCAATTACGCAATTTCCTGGTTTCCTGGATTCCAGATTTTCTCCCAATCTTTTCGTGCGTTCCTGCTTTCCTGATTGCTTCTTCTGCGTCTGCCGATGTCGTGATCGGTTCAAAGAAATTCACCGAGTCCTACGTGCTCGGCGAAATCGCCAAGCGCACCCTAACGAATGCCGGAATCCCAGCGGAACACCGCCAGGGCATGGGTGGAACCATCATACTCTGGGAAGCGCTTCGTGGCGGCCAGATCAACGCTTATCCCGAATACACAGGAACAATTGCGACGGAAATTCTAAAGAGCGATCCCCGTATATCGTTCGGTCGAATTCACGATTGGCTGGAAAAACTCGGGGTGGGAATGACAGCTCCGCTGGGCTTCAACAACACCTACGCGCTGGTAATGCGCCGCAGCGAAGCGCAACGACTTGGTATCCGCACAATCAGCGATCTACAAAAACATCCCGAGCTTAAACTCGGTCTGACCCATGAATTTCTTAAGCGGCAGGATGGCTGGCGGCCCTTGCGCGAGCGTTACGGGTTGCCGCAGCAGAATGTCATCGGTATTGATCACGCCCTAGGTTACAGCGCGCTCGCGAGTGGATCGATCGATGTAAAGGACGCCTACTCGACGGATGCAAAGATAGAGCAGAATGATCTGTTCGTTCTCGAAGATGATCTTCACTTTTTTCCGAAATACGAGGCAGTCTTCTTGTTCCGATCATCCACGCCTGCGGAGGCAATCTCAACACTGCGGCGCTTGGAAAACACGCTGGACGAGACGCGAATGATTCGTCTGAACGCAGAAGCGGAGCGCACAAAAAATTACGCAAGAGCGGCAGATTTGTATTTCAATGTAGAAGCGGCCTTACCGCCGCGATCTGCGGTGAGTTCGAACCTCTCCCGCCTCGATGATTCTTTTCTGCGTAACTTAACACGTTGGACGCTTCGTCATCTGCAGTTGGCTGGATTTTCGCTGCTGCTTTCAATCATCTTCGGGATGCCGCTTGGCATTGTTGCAAGTCGCGGCGGTGCTGTTGGTCATATTATCCTTGGTTTTGCTGGCGTTGTGCAAACAATCCCATCGCTTGCGTTGCTCGCCTTGCTCGTTCCCCTACCGTTTTTTGGAATCAGCGTTCGCACTGCCATTGCCGCGCTTTTCCTGTACGGTTTGCTGCCCATTGTGCGCAACACAGCGACCGGTTTGCAGGACATTCCGCGATCGTTGCGCGAATCCGCCGTCGCCCTTGGACTCACCCCAATCGCGCGCCTCTGGAAAATTTATCTACCAATCGCGTCTCGCTCGATCCTTTCCGGGATCAAAACTAGCGCCGTAATTAACATTGGAACTGCCACGCTGGCCGCGTTGATCGGTGCCGGTGGCCTGGGCGAACCGATCATAAGCGGCCTTAACTTGAACGATCACGTGACCATTCTCGAAGGGGCGATTCCCGCCGCTGTGCTTGCGCTGTTCGTGCAATGGGGTTTCGATTTACTCGATCGCGTTCTCATCCCCAGAGGATTGCGTTTGTAACAACTGTTATTCCGAGCGAACCCGAGGCTGCAACGTAGCCCCGAAAATTTCGGGGCGAGGCCAGATTTCCATCCCGTGGCGAAAGATTCAGTTATCTCGACGGCATCCTTCGACTTCGCTTTGCTTCGCTCAGGATGACAGATTGATGCGCCACGTTTATTAGGTTGCATGGCAATCGCTTCTATTAACCCCGCTACCGGTGAGAAACTAAAGGAGTTCTCTCCCGTCGATGATGCGGAAATTGAGAAACGTTTAAGCCGTGCAGAGAAAGCATTCAGGAACTATCGCCACACCAGCTTAGCCGAGCGTGCAGAGTTGTTGCACGCCGCATCGGAGTTGCTGTTTCAGGAAAAGCAAAGATTTGCTGAGATCATCACCCTTGAGATGGGAAAACTGCTTCGCGATTCAGTCGCAGAGGTCGAGAAATGCGCCCGCGGTTGCCGTTATTACGCGGAGAACGGCGCGCGATTTCTGGAGGAAGAACCGGCGCAGACCGATGCGGCTGAAAGCTACGTCGAGTATCACCCGCTCGGACCTGTTCTCGCAGTGATGCCGTGGAATTTTCCGTTCTGGCAGGTATTCCGATTTGCTGCGCCGGCTCTGATTGCCGGAAATGTGGGCTTGCTCAAGCATGCCTCGAATGTGCCGCAGTGCGCGCTTGCAATTGAAGACATTTTTTGTCGCGCCGGATTTGAGCAAGGCGTTTTCCAAACG
Source organism: Nitrospirota bacterium (assembly GCA_050257685.1). Lineage (GTDB taxonomy): Bacteria > Verrucomicrobiota > Verrucomicrobiia > Chthoniobacterales > UBA10450 > Udaeobacter. Next base: position 16,868 of record JBLMXH010000333.1, on the reverse strand, counting down.
CTTATGGTCGAGCCGGACCAGGTGGAGAAACTAATCGTCGACGCACGTATCAAAGCCGTATCGGTGACAGGCAGCGAAAGAGCTGGAGCGGCGGTTGCGAGCGCGGCGGCGCGTGAAATCAAGAAAAGTGTGCTCGAGCTAGGCGGCAGCGACGCATTTATCGTGATGCCGAGCGCAGACTTCGAATCGGCGCTGAGCACTGCGGTCAAGGCGCGGATGATCAATACCGGTCAGTCCTGCATCGCAGCAAAGCGATTCATTATCGCTGCCGAAATTCACCAGCAATTCGTTGAACAATTCGTTGAGGCGATGCGCGTGCTTAAAATTGGCGACCCCATGGATCCGGAAACTGAGCTCGGTCCACTTGCCACAGAACAAATCCTGAAAAGCGTGGCTGATCAGGTGCATCAAACAATCGCTGCTGGTGCAAAATTGTTAACGGGCGGAAACCGTATCCATGGCCGAGGATTTTTCTACGAACCTACCGTTCTCGTTGATGTCCCGAAAGAGTCGCCGGCATACCACGAAGAAGTCTTTGGCCCGGTGGCATCCATTTTCCGGGTAGACGATGCCCAAGCCGCTGTCGAGCTCGCAAACGACACCACATTCGGCCTCGGCTCGAGTGCGTGGACCAAAGATCGCGAGGAACAAAAGCTTTTCGCATCACGGTTGGAGGCTGGAATGGTTTTCATCAACGCCATGGTTGCCTCCGATCCGCGTTTGCCATTCGGCGGTGTGAAACGCTCCGGTTTCGGCCGTGAGCTCGGTGCTGCAGGTATCCGCGAATTCACCAACACCAAAACAATCTGGATCTCGTAAGTGTAATTTTACACTCCTCCAGAAAGACTGCGCCGCACGAAGGACAGTCGTTTAACACAAGTGAGCGAGTTTGCTTTCGCGGCATGGTGGAGGATATGCAGCCGCATAAAGCCACTCAGCCATTCCTGACTTGATCGATCTCTATCGTGTTTCGATATTGCCATTCGTAATTCAATATCCGACTAAACAACCAACCGCCTCGTTTATGGCGAAGTATCTGTAGCACAAGTGCAAACGGCATGACTGAACAAACTCGCAGGATATTTATTCGCTCTGGACTTATTGCTGGAGCATCAGTTGTGTGGGGCGCTGGTCTTGTGAGAGGCGCTAATGAAAAGATAAATGATCAAGACGAGGACGAGGTTTCGCCCGCGGAGGATCTGATGCGCGAGCACGGTGTGTTGAAACGCGTTCTGCTCGTATATGGCGAAGTGATCCGTCGGATTGACGCGAATCAGGATCTCGATCCGGGCGTGGTGATGGATTCGGCAAAAATCATTCGCAGTTTCATCGAGGATTATCACGAAAAGTTAGAGGAGAACTTCCTTTTCCCGCGCTTCAAAAAGGCGGGCAAGCTCACGGATCTCGTGGACGTTCTTTTACACCAGCATCAAGGCGGCCGGAGGCTGACGGATCTCACGATGCAATTCGCGACGAATCAGGCGCTGAAAAATACGGAGAATCGCCGCAAGCTCGGCGATTCATTGCGTGAATTCATTCGAATGTACAACCCGCATGAAGCACGCGAAGATACGGTGTTGTTTCCTGAGTTTCGCAAAATCGTTAGCAAGAACGAATACGATTCACTTGGCGAAGATTTCGAAAAAAAGGAACACGAACTTTTCGGCGAAGACGGGTTCGAGAAAATGGTGGATAAGGTCGCCGGCATCGAGAAGCAGCTCGGAATATACGATCTGGCGCAGTTCACACCGAAGGTTTGATCGTGCGTAAATTGATCAATACGCAAACTGCCGTTGCAACAATTCTAATTCGCATCAACTCGGTACTCCGGATCATCGTTGACGCGGGCCAGGACTTTTCGCTTGGGGCAGGTGTGACGGCAAACAGAGCCAAGCTTACGGAGCGGCCTTAGTCCTTCGTGGAGCGAAGAGGTCGTGCGGCAAAAATTATCCGAATCCACGGCGTTTCGGTTCGTGCTGATCATCGGCGTTGCGAACCTGTTCGCCGACATGACGTATGAGGGAGCGCGCAGTTCCACCGGTCAGTTTCTTGGAACACTTGGGGCAAGCGCCGCTGTTATCGGATTCACCGCGGGCTTGGGCGAACTGCTTGGTTACGCCTTGCGTTCGTTTTCCGGTTTGATCGCCGACAAAACTGGAAAGTACTGGGTAGTAACGATCGCCGGTTACACAATTAACATGTTAGCCGTTCCCGCATTGGCGCTCGCCGGCAATTGGCCACTAGCGGCAGGCCTAATCATCACAGAACGAACCGGACGGGCGATTCGAAAGCCAGCAACTGAAGCGATGCTGTCTTTCGCTGGAAAACACATCGGTCAAGGCTGGGTTTTCGGCTTGAACGAGGCACTCGATCAAACTGGCGCAGCGATTGGGCCGCTAATTTTGTCCGCTACGCTCTTTGAAAAAGCACGGTATCAGGCGGGCTTCGCATTGCTGCTCATCCCTGCGTTACTCGCCATTGGAATTGTTTGGTTAGGCCGCCTTATCTTTCCAACGGTGCGGGAATTAGAACCCGCTGAAGAGATTGGAGCAGAGCGATTCTCACCAGCATTCTGGTTGTATCTTGTGGCGAATGCATTCATTGGCGCAGGACTCGCCGATTTTGCATTGATCGGCTTCCATTTTCAAAAGACCGGCTCAGTGGCGACCGAGTTGATTCCGGTTTACTACGCAGCTGCAATGGCCGCTGGCGCGATCGGTGGCCTCGTTTTCGGGAAGCTATTCGACAAATTCGGCTTGATCGTTCTCCTCGCGATTTTCTTCTGCTCCTCATTTTTCGCGCCGTTCGTCTTCCTGGGAAAATCCTGGATCGCGCTGCTCGGCATGGTCCTCTGGGGTCTCGCGATCGCGACGCAATCGTCATTGCTCAATGCGCTCATCGCCGGTGTTGTCCCGCCGAACAAGCGCAGCACCGCCTTTGGCGCATTCGATACCGCATTCGGTTTCGCCTGGTTCGGGGGCAGCGCGTTAATGGGAATCCTTTACGAGAAATCGATACCCCTTCTGATCGGCTTTTCGGTCGCGATGCAATTGTCGTCGCTTCCAATCTTCTGGTTCGGGAAACAGCGAGCCCGCCAATGAGTGATGTCTGCTACCGATCCGATTTTACCCTGCAATCGGATGGCCCCTAACTGATGTGATTGCCAGAGCGGAACGATTTCGCCGCATCAGTCCCTCAATCACTGACCGGAAGTTGCTTCACAAATCGCCAGCCGTTTCGCTCGTAACCAAGCGATTCATAAAATTTGTGTGCGTCGTCGCGTGTAAGGCGTGTGTTCAATGCAACGCGCCTGATTCCTCTTTGCGTAAAGTCTTCCTCCGCAGTTGCAATCAGAGCGCGGCCAATTCCGTGACGGCGCATCGTCCTCAGTGTCACGAGGGCAAGGACTCGGCCTCCGAGATCGTTATGCTCATAACTTGGCGACGTGAGTGTCCCGATCATCCCGCACACTTCACCATCATGGAGTGCCACAAATGTGCGATAACGTTCATCCGCCGCGATCCGCTCCAGGCGCACCTCCATCTCCGATTTCGTCGTTTCGTACCCGAGCTCGCACATCAGCAGCGCCAGCGCCGCCGCATCGTCTATTTTCGCATTGCGAATTGTGAGAGACATCGGGCCACAGACATAGCACGTCTTTAGCACGTTGGTAGGGCGGGCAGTCCTCTGCACGCCACGAGAGCGCCTTGCAAGACAACGGCGCGCACGGAGTGACGCGCCCTACCTGCACTTCGCCAGGATGCGTGCGCCACGCCGTCTATATTTACGTGGATGCTGACTCAGGCGCGCCGCCGTTAATTCCCACGAAGCCTTCGCGTTCCAAATGCAAAATAATCTCCTGAGCTGCCTCTTCCGGCGACAACTCCCCGGTATCTATTTTGACTTCAGCATCGATCGGCTGTTCGTAGGGATCGGATATTCCAGTAAATTCCTTCAAGATACCGGCGCGCGCTTTGGCGTACAGACCCTTCCGATCGCGCTGCTCACACACTTCCACTGGCGTGGAAAGGTGCACCAGGATGAAGCCGCCAAATGGCTCAATCATCGCCCGCACATGCTTGCGAGTGGAATCGTACGGCGCGATCGGCGCACAAATGGCGATACCGCCGTTCTTAGTGATTTCGGAGGCAACATAGCCAATGCGACGAATGTTGATGTCGCGATGTTCCTTCGAAAAACCGAGCTCTGAAGATAGGTGTTTCCGCACTAAATCTCCGTCGAGCAATGTCACCGGCCGGCCACCCATTTCGAGAAATTTAATCAGGAGCACATTGGCAATCGTCGATTTACCTGCGCCGGAAAGGCCGGTAAAAAACACGGTCAGCCCCTGCTTATGCCGCGGCGCGAAGGTACGCCGCAATTCCCGCGAGATTTCGGGAAAAGTGAACCAGCCAGGAATCTCGCGACCGTCAGTCAAGCGTCGCCGCAATTCTGTGCCCGAGAGATTGAGCACGCGTGAGCCGGAAGGCACTTCGTTTTCAGCGAAATACTTATCTCTGTCCTCCACATAGACCATCATCTGGAATGGCACCATCTCGACGCCGATCTCCGCCTGATATTTCCGGAATAGATCCTGCGCTTCGTAGGGTCCGTAGAATGGCTTGCCATCGGCGTCCTTCCCCGGTCCTGCGTGATCGCGGCCGACGATGAAATGAGAGCAGCCATGATTTTTTCGAATCAGCGCGTGCCAGACGGCTTCGCGCGGTCCGCCCATCCGCATGGCTAATGGCAATAAAGCGAGCTTAGCCGTTCCGCGTGGATATTTGGACACAAGCAGCTGATAACAACGAACGCGCGTGAAATAGTCCACATCACCAGGCCGGGTCATCCCAACCGACGGATGAATCAGAAGGCTCGCTTCGACCTGGCTCGCCGCACGAAACGTCAGTTCAACGTGTGCGCGATGCATCGGGTTGCGCGTCTGAAACCCGACGATCCGGCGCCATCCAAGTCGGATAAATTCGGCGCGCAAATCCGATGGTGTGAGGCGAAGAGTTCGGAAATCGTAATGGGTAGGCAGTTGCAAACCTTCTATGCGTCCACCGACGTACCAGCCATGTCCCCTGTTCAGGAGATAGTCGACGCCGGGATGTACTTTACTGGTGGTTCTGAAGACAGCTTCCGCTTCGGCTTCGCGGTCCGGTTGCCATACATCCTCCACATACAATACAGCGAGCATCACACCCTCGGAGTCCCGCAGCGCGATCTTGCTGCTCCCGGGTTTCAATAATTTCGCAAACGCCTCCGGTACATCGAGCGTAATCGGGATGGGCCAAACCAAGCCGCTGCTCAATCTCATCTCATGGCAAACACGCTCATAATCGTCGCGCTTCATGAAACCACGTAACGGGGAGAAACCGCCGCTCAGCAGAAGCTCGAGATCGCGAATCTGCCTGCTGGTCAGGTCCCACGAGGGAAAGTCTTTTGAGCGCGCCTTGAGTTCGGCAGCATTTTCCGGAGCCAGCTTAAGGTCCACCAGTTCGCCTCCATGCGGCGCGATCAAGTGACCGTGGGATTGTGGTTTATCTATGTTCATAATGAGCAAAATGCGTGCATGTAAATGTAGTCATTTGGTGTGATTAACGGTGGCTGCATATTAAGAGATTTACGGAGATTCGGGACCTTGGTTCCGTCCTTTCGGTAATCTGTGTGCCATCGGTGTCAATTCTTTAGCAGGGTTTGCGGTTGCGCCTCCCGGACGCAACCTTAGTGTTCGAACATGCCGGAAACACGTGCGACCGCCTACGATTCGAAGATCGAAGGCAACGTAATTTTCACACGATTTGATGCCGCGCTCAACTGGGTGAGGAAGAATTCGCTTTGGCCGATGCCGATGGGATTGGCCTGTTGCGCCATCGAATTGATGGCTACGGCTGCATCGCGATTCGATATTTCGCGGTTCGGCGCAGAAGTGATGCGCTTCTCGCCGCGTCAATGTGATGTGATGATCGTTGCGGGCACCGTCACGTACAAGATGGCGCTCGCGGTGAAACGAATTTATGAGCAAATGCCCGAACCAAAATGGGTAATCGCCATGGGAGCGTGCGCGTCCACCGGCGGAATGTATCGCTCGTACGCAGTGCTTCAGGGCATTGACCAGTTGTTGCCCGTAGACGTTTACATCTCTGGCTGCCCGCCGCGTCCGGAGGCGTTGCTCGCCGGCTTGATGAAATTACAGGAAAAAATTTCACAACAGCGGGCGTTCAAAGATCAACAGCCACAGTTGGCGGAAAAATTAGAAGAAGCACTGGCGTGAATAGACCAACACGTCATCCCGAGCGAAGTCGAGGGATCCCGAAGAATTATCTTTGTGTTTCGCCACGGGGTTCCTGGACTTCGCTTCGCTGCGCTCGGAATGACCGCTTGTTAGGCTTACCATGACCGATCAAAGGCCATTCGAGTCACTGGAGAGCCGCTTCGGTGAAAAGCTGCAGAAGAAAACTGAATTTCGCGACGAGATAACGTACACGATTTCACCAGAACATTTGCCCGATCTCGCAAAATACTGCCGAGACGATCTTTCGTTCGACTACTTGCTCGACATCACCAGCATCGACAATTTCGGCGAAGACCCACGATTCGAAATCGTGTACCACTTGTACTCGATGCCACATGGCGTCCACATTCGATTTAAAATGAAATTATCAGAGGAAGCCGGTGCGCTCGACACCGTCTCAGACATCTGGCCAACGGCTAACTGGCACGAGCGCGAGATTTACGACATGATGGGTATTAAGTTCAACGGCCATCCCGATCTCCGTCGCATTTTGATGTGGGACGGTTATCCATTCTTCCCGTTACGAAAAGATTTTCCGCTGGCAGGATTGCCGAGCGATATGCCCGATGTGGCGTTCACGAAGGTCACACCGCTCGAAGGCGGTCCATTCGTTACCGTTCCGAGCACCGCAGGTTCGAAGGATCGCGAACCGCGTGCACGCCCCCGGGAACTGTGATTATCAAGAAGCCGCGGAGTTAGGCGAAAGATGTTGGCATTGTATTACGAACTTTCCCTACTCCTCGTTAGGCATTATGCCGTCGCAGAAATGGTTGCTGTTGCTGGTGGGTTCCACCTGTGTCTTCGCAGTATCGCTAGCCGCCCAATTGTTAGTGAAGCAGCAGACACTAGGTGACGGGATTGTGGTTCAAGTAATCGGCGAAGGCAATCGCCAGGGCTTAAGAATCATGCGGGATGGCAGGACGATTTATAAAAACATGCTCAATGACGGCAGCATTACGTTTAAGTGCGTGCGGGCATCGGAGGACGGCAAACGTTACAATGTCGCTGCACGTTTTGGTTCGCATGGCGACCTTTACAAAGCGTACGCGATAGTCGGAAACAGCGTATTTCCATCGCCAAAATACCGAAACACGGCGAGCGGTGATACAGATATACCTGCAGATTGGAGCACGCCAGACCGACTGGAAATCAAAGGTACGCAGCCGAATACACTATCATTCGACCCAGCCAGACAAAAATGGGCTATGGCAAAGGGTATTGTTCTACATTAAAGACCGCGGCGTCGATTTGATTTCCGACATGCCGCCATTTGGTCGTTTGTGGTACGGCAATTACAGCTCAAGCAGCTGAGACCGGCGGCGCTGTTTCCGGCTTGCGTGTGGCGACCATTACGTCAGGCCGCAAAGTCTCATCGCGGGCCGCTGCATGTTTTTGGCCCGACTTCGGATACGCAATGCGGCTGTGCAACATGGATACAAGCGTGAACCGGAATCGGTCGGCGATTGTTTTCAATTCGCCAAGCGTAAGATCGCATTCGTCCAGTTGCCGGTCCCTGATGCGTTCTTCGATAATCTCCTTTACGAGCGTTTCGACTTTTTGCGGCGTAGGTTTTTCTATACTGCGCGAAGCGCTTTCGATTGCATCGGCAAGGCTGACGATCGCGCTTTCTTTCGTTTGGGGTTTCGGTCCGCTGTAGCGAAAGCTTTCTTCGTGCACCTCAGGAACGTCGTCCTCGCGGAGTCTCATGATTTTGCCGCCTGCTAGCGCGTCTTGATGCTGCTGAAGCGCGCGTTGATAAAAATACCGGACCAGCGATGTGCCGTGATGTTCCTGAATAATGTCGATGATGCGCTGGTTTAGCCGATGCTTGAGCGCGAGATCCACACCCTCTTTCACGTGAGCAATGATGATCAGTGCACTCATCGTCGGGGCGAGATCGTCATGGGGATTTCGCTCGAAGCTCATATTCTCCGTGAAGTATTCCGGTTTCACCAGTTTACCGATGTCATGAAAATAAGAGCACACGCGGCATAGCGTCGCATTTGCGCCGATGGCCTCCGCTGCGGCTTCGGCCAGATTGGCCACCACCAGGCTATGATGATACGTACCCGGAGCTTCAATTGTCATTCGCCGTAACAACGGGTGATTGAGGTCTGATGCTTCCAACCACGAAATATCAGTCGTAATTCCAAACAGGTTTTCGAGCATCGGCAACGCGCCGCCCACGATCATCGCGGTAACGATACCGTTTCCGACAGCGAGCGCGCTTTGCACTCCAACCATCCCCCAGTCGTTAGCCGTTGGATAAAACCAGTTAATTGGTCCGATCAAACCGAAAGTCAGTGACAAAAACCAGATAGCGAGCCCGACGAAGAAACCGGCGCGGATCAATCGACTGCGACGTCGCACCTGGAGCGTAAGGGAGACCGCAGTAAATCCACTGATCAGGCTGGTAATCAGCAAAGGCGCATCGATGGGGCCAAACAACATGCTGCTCCACAGGCTCACGAAAAACGCGGCATAAAGCCCATGCTGTCGGTTCAGCAACACGCTCAGCACCAGCGGCGCAAAAGCGTATGGCGTAATCAAACCTGCCATCTCCGGTCTCAGGAAGCGGTAGCTACCGCTGTTGCAAAGAACCAGCAGCAATTTGGTGACCGCCAGTTGCAGAAAAATAACACTGAATACGAGAAAGATTCGCGAGTTTTGGTCGAAGCTTTTTGGCTGATTGATCCAAAGCTGCGTGATGGCAGTAGTCAGGACGAGCAGTGCGATGACGTAGTTTTTCGTTGGCTCAGCTTGTTGCCCGCTAAAAACCAGAAATGCCAGACCACCGGCAAAAAGCGCAAAGATAAACGCCTTCAAATGCACTGAGCATTCCAGGTTGCGCGTTAGTTCACTGCGTGAGCGGCGGCGTCGCCGTTTGCGTGATGCAAGCCCGCGTTTCACCAGACGGCCGCGTTTGAGGAAATCAAACATAACAGTTGTTATCAGCGAGATTCGGAAGCGGGCCCGCGATGTGCCTGATACGCGCCGATAATGGCGCGCACCAATTCATGCCGCACAACATCGCGATCACTGAAATATACCGTCGCGATTCCAGGTACGTCTCGTAAGGCCTGCAAGGCCTCGAGGACCCCTGAATGCTTGTTCGCCGGCAAGTCAATTTGTGTAACGTCACCCGTGACGACGCACTTGGAATGCAGACCAATGCGTGTCAGCAACATGAACATCTGCTCAGTAGTTGTGTTCTGGGCTTCATCAAGAATGACGAAGGCGTTGCTCAAAGTGCGTCCACGCATATACGCGAGCGGAGCCACTTCGATGGTTTGTCGCGCGATCGCCCGTTCCAGTTCTTCTGGCTCAAGCATTTCACGTAATGCATCATAGAGTGGACGTAGATAGGGAAGAATCTTTTGTTCCAAGTCACCCGGCAAAAAACCAAGCGCCTCCCCGGCTTCTACCGCAGGCCGGGTCAGTATAATACGGGCTACCTGTTCCTTCTTCAATGCTGCTACGGCCATTGCGACCGCAAGATAAGTTTTTCCGGTCCCCGCCGGCCCAATCCCAAACACAACGTCATGCTTCTGAATCGCCTCCACGTATGCTCGCTGAGTAGCGCTCCGCGCCACGACAGGAGGCTTACGGGAAGAGGTTACGATTTTGGCCGAAACGATGTCCCCTAGGGTCTCATCGCGTTCTTCGGAGACGGCCTTTAGGGTGTAATTGAATTCGTGCTTCTGAATATCAACGCCCTGTTGACGGGCTTGCTCAAGCTGTTGAAACACTTGTTGGGCCTTATCGACCCGACTCGGGTCGCCTTCCAGTTTTACCCAGCCTTCGCGTGTTGTCACCTTGACTCCTAACGAGTCCTCCAGATTCTTCAAAAGCTTGATGTCATTCGCATAAAGCGACTGCAAAGCGCGTGGGCTCTCGAACTGCAAAGTCCGCGATTCAGTCATAATCGTGGCATGCCGTTGCCACGAATCCTACAGCTAGCGGAAGCCATACACCAGCGCCCAATGCGTGCGTTCCTCTGGCGATTGTTCCACACTTACAATGATAAAATAACTGCCTGTCGCTTTCGGGATTACGTGTGCAGCCGCGAAATGGCCCTTTTCCCAGCTGTCGGGTTGTTCCGCGAGCTTGCCGTCAGAATCGTATACGTGAACGGAGACTTTTGCCTTGTCGACTTCCGTTCCCAGCCAAAACCAATATTCGTTACCTTTAAACAACTGCTGTCGCACGGCCTTCTTTTCTCCAGAACCAAGGTCTCCTCCCCAATAATCCTCGCGCACCTGGAATCCTTGTTTGACATACGGTTCGGCAGCTTGGAGCGCAAAGGATTGCGCGTCATCGACCGAAGCGAAAATCGCAGGCCTTAATGCCGCAAGGATCAGCAGCAGAGAGCTTGCGCGGAAAAAAATTTTCACGAACCCATTCATTGAAGGTTTAATCCTTAGTGACGATTCCCTGGCCGAGTCGAGTAGTGATCTCGTTAACCTTCTTCACCGTCTCAGGCGGAATCTGCCGACCACCGGTATCAATCAAGGGTTTCACCTCGACCAGAGCATTCTGAATTTGATGGATAATTGGAAGATCAAACTCAGGCATTCCTTGCAACCTTTTTTGAAAATAAGAGAGCAGATCGGGCTGGTGCAGCAGCTCTGCGCCGTCGGTGGAAAAATGTTCGTTAACCACTGAGGTCAATACTTCGGTTCCGCGCAGCCAGCCGCCCAAGCTAACGAGCTGTGACAATTTTTCATCGTGAACCTCGTTCATTGCCTGTTGCACGCTGTTCTGCGTGCGATCCAATTCCCGGCGGACATTGCTCCAATTCCGCTTGTCTGCTGCCTCAATGATCGCCTTCGCATGCGGGGTAATGGAATTTCCCACCCCGATTCCTTTCGCCAGGCTCAACACACGCTGGCCGATATCTTTTACCGTTTCGGCGTCTTCTGCCTGCACGGCGATAAAGCCATCCGCGATTACTGTCCCAAGCAGGAGGGCAATACGTGGGCGCTCGGTGAAGTTCGGTCCCTTGTCGCTGCGGACATGTGCCCTCCAGTTTACCTCACCAAGCTTGTTCAGTGCACCAAAAATCTCGTTAGGCAACGGCACTACGACGTCTTCCACGGTCGTGGAAAACTGTTTAACGTTGATCTGCTGCGGTGGCGCCTGAGCGGCGTTTGCGCAAAGAGCAAAACCGCAGAGCACACCCACGGTTTTAAAATATGTTGTAAACGGCATCATTAGCACTTTCGACTGTTGATTTCAGGTTCGTATTCAGGATTTATTGGAGCGAATCTTAACCGGAACTTTCGCGATACACAACTAATGCCAGCACCGATCTTATTCACCCCTTCAATTCGCAAATCCAAAACCGATTTGAGCCGTCAGGCTCCAAGCTTCAAATCGCCATGAACTTGGACCGACTGAAGCAGATCCTCGAGCACGCAGCTTCGAGGCGAATGACGGTTATCGGCGATCTGATGCTTGACGAATTTGTCTGGGGCAAGGTCGGTCGCATCTCACCGGAGGCGCCTGTGCCAGTCGTCGAGGTGACCGGAGAATCCTTCTATCCGGGAGGCGCCGCCAACGTTGCCCGGAACCTGCGCGAATTTGTCGATCGGGTGGCGGTAATCGGAATGATCGGTAACGACCGCAGTGGACGGCAACTTCGTGAATTATTGGCGGAGCAGCAGATCGATATGTCCCGTGCGATCGAGGATGAGACTTTTCGCACCATCGTCAAAACCCGCATCATCGCGCTGCATCAGCAGGTGGTCCGTGTCGATCGCGAAAAAATCGTTGCGCCGTCGAAAGCGCAGATAGCAATGGCAGTCAATGCGCTCCGAGACAGTATGAAAGAAACTGATGCCATCATTTTTGAGGACTACGGTAAGGGCTTTGTGACCAGCGAACTAGTAACTCAAATTGCTCGCGAGGCAGCCACGACAGGTAAAATCGTAGCGGCCGATCCAAATCCGCGACACTCCGTCGACTGGCGTGGCGTTACAATTATCAAACCAAACCGCGCTGAAGCGTTTCTTGCAGCGGGGATTCCCTGGCGCGAGCCCGACGAAGCTCCAGCAAAAGACGCGGGTCTTAAACGCGCCGGTGAAATACTTCTTAAGAAATGGGACACCCAATACGTCCTGATCACGCTCGGCGAACACGGGATGATGCTTTTTCAGTACAACGACGCGCCGCATTACATCCGCACGAAGGCTCGCCAGGTTTTTGACGTCTCCGGTGCAGGCGACACTGCGATTGCGCTCTTCACGCTTGGGCTTGTCTGCGGCGCGACTCCGATTGAAGCGGCGGAGATTGCGAACCACGCGAGCGCTGTAGTCGTCAGCAAACTTGGAACGGCGACTGTGACGCGAGACGAACTCATCGCCAGTTTTCGAGCGGACAGCGAACATGAATGAGGTGGTGTCCCCCGCCGTCTTTATCGATCGCGACGGCACGATCATGGAAGATACCGATTATTGTTCACACCCGAAGGACGTGCGGATTTTTCCAGGTGTCTTCGAGGCGCTGCAGCGTTTAAAATCGCGAGGATTCAAATTAATCATCATCACGAATCAAAGCGGGATCGGGCGAGGACTGTTTACCCTAGATCAATATCGTGCGGTTGAATCAGAGGTGCTACGGCAGCTTGGCGAAGGTTTGATCGACGCAACTTACCATTGCCCGGATGCTCCTGGGCAGCATTCGAACTGTCGCAAGCCGGCGCCCGGAATGATCTTAAAAGCAACACGAGATCACCGAATCGATGTTTCCCGTTCGTTCTTGATTGGTGACAAGGAGATCGACGTCGAGTGTGCCCACAACGCGGGTGTACGTGCGATTCGCGTGCGGACCGGGATCCAACACGAAATGACAGGAACGATGGCGGATTGGATCGCGGACGATCTTTCCGCAGCGGTTGAAATAATTGTGGGGTCAAAATGATGACTTCGACTGCCTTTCATATCCCGCGGTCGAAGACCGCCCCTACAGCTGTAGCGGCGCTCTACGAGCGGCTAAACGCTGCTGTGATCGGACACCCATGACTAAAGCGGTCGGCATTATTCCGGCGCGCTGGGGTTCTACGCGTTTTCCTGGAAAACCACTGCATGTCATTGCCGGAAAAGCTCTTTTGCGGAGAGCATGGGAGCGGTGTAAAAAAGCGACCAGCCTCGATTCGGTCATCGTTGCCACCGACGATATGCGCATCGCCGAGGCTGCTTTTAATTGGGGTGCCGAAGTTGCGTTGACTTCATCACGCCACCGCAGCGGAACGGATCGGATAGCAGAAGTCGCACGCAAAGCCAAACAGTTCGCGTTCATCATCAACATCCAAGGGGACGAACCGTTGATTGATCCGCGGCTAATCGATAAGATCGTGGAGAATCTCCGCGCAGACCGTGCAATCCAGATTGTCACTGCCGCGCATCGCTTTAGATGCCCAAAGGACGCGCTCTCACGTCATCAGGTCAAAGTGGTTGTCGATCTGGCTGGAAACGCCCTTTACTTCTCGCGTGCGCCAATTCCTTTCCATGAGAATGGCCACTCCTTGTTGCTTCGTCATCAGGGCATCTACGGCTTCCGGCGCAACGCCCTCCTTCAATTTGTGAATTGGAAACCGACTCCACTCGAACGCGCTGAGTCGCTCGAGCAATTGCGCGCATTGGAAAATGGTGTAAAAATGCATGTGCTCATCACCGCCAAGGGATCCCCGGGAATAGATACATTGGCCGACGCAGAAGCGCTGGAGCAAGACCTTGCTCGCGCGAAATCAAAGGCGCCTCGATGAAATACATTTTTGTCACCGGCGGCGTCGTCAGTTCGTTAGGCAAAGGCTTAACCGCAGCCTCCCTAGGCACGTTACTCGAGGCGCGATCGTTGCGTGTTGTACTTCAAAAATTTGATCCGTATCTGAATGTGGATCCGGGAACGATGAATCCGTTCCAGCACGGTGAAGTCTACGTGCTCAATGACGGCGCGGAGACAGATCTCGATCTTGGCCACTACGAACGCTTCACCAATTGCGTTCTCACGCGGCACAACAATCTCACCAGCGGCCAGGTTTATGAGACAGTCATTTTGAAAGAACGTCGTGGTGATTATCTCGGCAAAACCGTGCAGGTGATTCCGCACGTCACTGACGTGATTAAGGATCGTATCCGCAAACTTTCAGACGAGTCTAAATACGACGTGGTGATCACGGAAATCGGGGGGACGACCGGGGATATCGAAGGTCTTCCGTTTCTCGAAGCGATTCGCCAGTTCGTTCTTGAAGTAGGGCCGGAAAATGTTGTGAACATGCATGTCACGCTTGTTCCTTACATCAAGGCCGCGCACGAATTGAAGACGAAGCCGACGCAACAAAGCGTGGCGAAGCTGCGCGAAATTGGATTACAGCCGCAGGTGTTAATTTGTCGCTCGGAGAAACCGCTCGATCGCGACGTCCGTCGTAAGTTGTCGATGTTTTGCAGCGTTGCGGAAAAAGCAGTGATCGAGGAACGCGACGTCGAGCACACAATTTACGAGGTGCCTTTGACTTTGCACGCGGAAGGACTCGATCAACTCGTGTGCGATCTTCTACACCTCGAAACTCCCAAACCCGATCTAAAGGACTGGCAAAAATTCGTCGAGTGCGTGATTAGTCCAAGCAAACGCGTCAGAATCGCGGTCGTAGGCAAATACATGGACGTGCGCGACGCTTATAAAAGCATTTACGAGTCATTGACCCATGCCGCGGCGAGCGAGGACTGCGGGATCGACCTCAAACTTATCGATGCTGAATTGCTGGTAGGGGGTGTACATGACCAACTGAAAGATGTGGCCGGCGTTCTTGTTCCCGGCGGGTTTGGCATTCGCGGAGCCGAAGGAAAAATCAGCGCTACGCGTTACGCTCGCGAGCACGGAATCCCTTTTCTTGGTCTCTGCCTCGGCATGCAAGTGGCCACGATTGAATTCGCCAGAAACGTGTGTGGAATCAAAGACGCCAACAGCACCGAATTCGACAAGGACACTCCAGACCCGGTCATCTCGCTGCTGGAAGAACAGCGCGGCGTACGTAACAAGGGCGCAAGTATGCGGCTGGGGACGTGGCCGACGAAAATTGTCCCCGGGACGCTCGCGGAAAAGATCTACGGCGACACGGAGGTAACTGAACGACACCGGCACCGGTACGAGTTCAATATGCAGTATCGCGACCGGATGAACGCAAAAGGTTTCGTCATCTCAGGAACCTCACCCGACGGCACGCTCGCTGAATTGATCGAGCTGCGCGATCACCCGTATTTTGTGGGTTGCCAATATCACCCCGAATTCCAAAGCAAACCGAACAAGCCGCATCCGCTCTTCAAGGCATTTATTGCAGCTGCGGTTCGCTATCAGGCGGGCGGCGCAGAAACGAGCGCCGTTGTTGGAAAAACGCCGCGCAGCACTCGCGAAAGCGAGCTCGTTCTTCAACCCTGAATCCCAAAGCGGCGCGAGGACGCACGCGCACTCCAAAAGCTGCGCGAAATGGAATACGCTTTGTGGGCATTTCGCACGAAGTGCTTTGGGAGTGCGATGCGTCTGCGCATCGCTTTTGAGGAGCCATACTATTTTTTCTTTCATTTGTGCGCTGCGCGTTCAAGCCGATCCAGTATTGCTGCGCCGAGCCCATCAACCGGAACGCGTTCCGCGACGATCAGATCGAGACCGAGTGCATCGAGTTCGCGCAGATCACGAAACAAATTCGCCGCCGCTTCCCGAAGGTTCCCGTGGTGGCTTAGATTTCGAATGGCTGCAAATCGCTTCGTGTGAGCTCGCGATCCGCCGCCTGATTTCCACGCCAGTAATCCAACGCGCTGATTCTTTTGCGGAACAAAATCTTCGGCGTTATCGATCAAACACAACGGAGTTTTGGGTGCATAATGCGATGCCAATTGCCCCGGCGCGGAAATTTCTGGTGTGGTCAGCATGCTGGTCACTTCTCCGAATTGGGATAGCTGCTCCTGTGTAACCGGACCGCGTCGCAAGAACGCGATTTTGCCGCTTTGAACACGAATGATGGTCGACTCAATGCCGTGCTCTGTCGGTCCGGCATCGATGATCAGTGGAATGCGTTCGTCCAGTTCATCCAACACATGCTGCGCCGTTGTCGGACTGATGCGTCCGAATCGATTTGCGCTCGGCGCAGCGAGCGGTTCATCCAATTCAGCCACGATTTCAGCAAACGCAGGATGCGAACTGATTCGCACCGCCACGGTATCCAGCCCCGCGGTAACAATGTCGGGGACTACTTCGAGTTTCGGCAAAACGATCGTGAACGGCCCGGGCCAAAATCTCTCGGACAGTTTCAAAATGAATTGCCGATCTCCGGCCGGAAGCTCGGCAACTCTTTCCAACCACTCGCGATTCGGCAGATGAACAATCAGCGGATCGAAGCGCGGTCGTTCCTTCGCTTCAAAAATTTTTGCGACCGCAATCGGGTTAAGCGCGTCGGCGGCGAGTCCGTAAACAGTTTCCGTAGGCAACGCTACAACGTCGCCTTTCCGCAGCAGTTCAACCGCACGTGCCACTGCGTTCTTGCGGTCGGCGATCGTGGACGTTGTGAGAAGATCAG
>JBLMXH010000332.1:0-15367 GCA_050257685.1 Nitrospirota bacterium | reverse complement strand
TCTGGAGTGCCTGAGTGCCGATCCCCGTGTTGTTGTCACCCGTATTAAAGTAAAGCGCCTCTGCGCCATCGGCCGTATTGCCGGCGCCGATCGTGTTGCTGAAAAGTGCGAACGCCCCAGTGGCCGTGTTGAAGTTGCCGGTATTATTGAATTCCAGCGCGGCTGCTCCTGAAGCCGTATTTTCTGTGCCGGTCGTGTTAAACAAAAGTGCCGCGGTGCCAGTAGCCGTATTGGAATCAGCCTGGTTAAGATCAAGCGATCCAGCGCCAACAGCGGTGTTGAAGTTGCCGGTGGAGACACTAAAGAGCGAAAACGTGCCAACTGCTGTATTTCCAACACCGATGGTGAGAGCCTTGAGAGCATTGTCTCCCTCCGCAGTGGTGAAGTTGGGGTAGCCTCCATCGGGCGGCGGGGTGATCGCCTGCGCCCTCTGGAAAACAAGGCAGCCAATCAGAAAGATGATAAAAAGCGATGGAGCGGTAGTTGTGATTTTCATGTTATGCTTTTACGAATGGTTCTTAGGTAGGTGTTTAGTTACGATTGCAGAAGGTCTTTTACGGAAACCAAAATCGTCAAGATTCGTGGCGAGCAAAGATAATATCGTGATCTCAGCTAGCTACACACGGCCTTCTAGTTTCGTTTGTTCTGTTGGGGTAATCTCCAGACTTTATGGATCCTTAACGGCGACCTGAGGAGCCGATTTGCTGAGGTCGAGTTTGGCGCTCACTGCCTGGATTTGTGCCGCCTGCTTTTTAAGTTGCGCCGCCAAGAGCTCCATTCCTTTTTGTTGCTGGGTAATGATAACTGCCTGCTTTGCGACAGTTGTCTTTAGTTGGTCAATGGTCGTTCCTTGTTGTTGCAGCTCATGCCGTTCACCTTCAACTTTTTTGTGCTCCTTCAAAAACTCGTTGAGCAGCATCGCGTTGACCGCGTCGTAGCGGACGGTGTAAATTTCGCCATTCTTCCCGTGTACAACCAGGGCGGGATCCACTTTGGCGACTTCCTCCGCGATCAGACCAAACTGCGGAGTGCCAGTATTGTCGGTCTTATATTGAAACGTTACGGGTTTGAGCGAGAGAATGGCTTCGCTTGCTTGATCCATCGGCTTGATCTCTTTCTTAAAACGGCGCGAAGAACTCACGGTCCCGAGTTGACCGTTGGAATCAATCACCACGGGTGTGGCGGAGAGTTGTGTTGTTACGCCAAAAATGCCGGCGACGTAGGTCGTACCGCTCACATTTGCGCCTGCGACACCACTGCCGATGCAGATAACATTGTTGGCGCTAGTGATATTGGTGCCGGCAAACCGGCCCAAGGCTGTATTGCCCCCGCCTGTGGTGTTGCTGTTGAGCGCACCATCACCTACCGCTGTGTTGCTGCTGCCGCTGGTGTTGGCAAAAAGCGCTTCAAACCCATCAGCCGTGTTGTCGTCGCCGTTACTGCTTACAAGCGCATCGAGACCGGTGGCTGTGTTGGCGGAGCCGCTGGTGTTGCTGTTGAGCGCTCCAGCCCCATCGGCCGTATTATTGTTCCCAATGGTGTTGGATTGGAGTGCTGCGCCGCCAGTGCCCGTATTCTGAAAGCCCTCGCTGTTGTTTGTAAGCGCTGACGTCCCGGTGGCAGTGTTGTCAAAACCAGTGCTGTTGCTAAAAAGCGCAATGGTACCAGTGGCAGTGTTGCCGTCGGCGGTTGTATTGCTAAAGAGCGCACCACTGCCATTGGCAGTATTATCAGCGCCGGTGGTGTTGTGGAGGAGCGCGTTAGCACCGGTGGCCGTGTCATCGTGACCTGTGGAGTTGCCAGCGAGCGCGCCAGCACCGTTAGCCGTGTTTTCGACCCCGGTGGTATTGCCGAAGAGCGCATCAAAACCGGTGGCTGTGTTGAAGCTGCCGGTAGTGTTTCCGAGGAGCGCGCCGCCGCCGTTCGCTGTGTTATGCTCACCAGTGGTATTGTTCTGAAGAGCGAAATTGCCGGTAGCCGTATTGCCGCCGGCCGTAGTATTGCTGAAAAGAGCGAACGCTCCATTTGCCGTGTTGCCGCCGCCGGTCGTGTTAAATTCAAGTGCGGCGGTTCCGACAGCTGTGTTGCCGTTGCCGGTATTGTTAAACAAAAGCGCTGCAGCGCCAGTGGCTGTATTGTTGTCTCCCATATTGAGATCAAGCGATCCAGCGCCAACAGCGGTGTTGAAGTTGCCGGTGGAGACGCTAAACAGCGAAAACGTGCCAACTGCTGTGTTCCCCAGCCCGGTGGTGAGAGCCCTAAGAGCATTATCTCCCTCCGCGGTGGTGAAGTTGGGATATCCGCCATCGGGGGGTGGAGTGACAGCGTGCAGCTGTGGCAAAACTCCCAAACAGACAATTCCAATAAGAATGTAAGATAGTTTTTGAGCCTTCATTACGATCGTAGGTTTCCTTTCGTTTATTCCGGTGGGTTGGTGGTCACGACCTCAAGCGTGATTAGTGGGGAGAGGAAGAAGGTTCCGGGGAGCAAACTTCCGAAGTCACGCTGAGATTCAGGTGTTTGATTCCGTGCGTCTTGTACAGAGAACTCGCGAATTTGTCCAGTCGGGCGACGCCTAATTATCACGTAGGACGCGGCCTGATGCCGATACCTGCTCTCGTTAGGTTATCCTCATGGCTTGGGATCGTTACCAGCTTACGAAAAAACGTCTGTTGGCGCGGCAACAGCGGCGTCAGTCCCAAATCGACGGTGGTAGGAATTCGAAGTAGCCGATCTTCAGCTGGCCCCCTTCTTCGACCAGGACAATCTTGAGATTGAAATAGGGATCAAAGTCCGCGCTCTTCTGCAGTTCTTCTACGCTGATTCCCTCTCGTTGCGCCACATTTTGAAGTTCCTGCGGCGACAGCTCAGTGTGAATTTGTCCGCGCAAACTCGCTTTTCGGATATCGGCGGGAATCGATTCAGGCATTGCACCGATGGCGAACATGGAGTCCATCGCGCCGAATTGTTCCTTGCTGCGCCGGTTCAAAACGTCGGGATTCGTGGAAAATACCTGCAGCGTTTTAGGCGCGCGCGGTGCGCCATGCGCCGCCTCAACGTATTGCATTAAGTAGGCGAATTGCTCCGGCGTCACGTTTTCGAATACGTATGCCTGGTTTTGTTGGGCATCAGATTCCTGTTCGGAAGGCTTAAACTGCTCAAGAGACATCTGTGCTATGGCATATCTGGAGAGTAGCGCGTAAGCGTCCGCGTACTTTCGATTGGCAACGTCGATAAAGAATGGTTTGGCTGCCAGGAGATATTTGCGTTCGTCCCGCTTGGCGTCCTTGTCTAAAAAGTCATCCTCGCTTTTTTGACTGTTTTTCTTTTCTCCATCCTGACCTGCCTTGCCGCAACCTGTTAACCACACCGGCAGCAAAATTGCCGCGGTGATGAGCGCAACACGCCAGGTCCCTGACGCCGTGTTCGGCTTACTCCAGGTCACGTTCGTGCGTTAATTGCTCAAGTCCTCCACGATAATTTTTGCGTCGGCGAGTTTGCCGGCACTCACGGCGCGCACGTTCCACTCACCGGCGGCGAGTTGCCAGAAAACCCGGCCGTCACTCTCCGGCGTGACTCGCTCGCCGTTCACGAACCACTTCACGTCGTTTGCGCACGCTGCAGTGAGTTCAACCATTTGTTGTGATGCTGGCAGGACAGGGTCGATTTGATAGTGCGCGTTCGGCGGCGGACTCATGATGCGAAAATCGGATCGGACATGCGCGCCGATCGTGTTATCGCGACTGGCGCACCATCGAGTGTATTCGTCCGGTAAAATCAGTTTTCCGTCGTTGGAAAAGTAATTTGCCGAATCATCGCGCGGTTCCGTTCCTGCAAGAAAAAGCTCATTCATAGTTGCGGCGCTGAAACGAGAGGGTAGCAATCCGGTCGCTTTGCAAATGTCGCGGCGCGCGAGGCTCTCGTCGTCCGGTGCTGGATCGAGCGGATGATCATGCCGGAGTAATTCCTGCATAATTGCTGCCCAAAGCGGTGAAGCGGCTCGGACGGCAAACGTATCGCGCATTGGTCGCCCATCGAAATTGCCTGCCCAAACAGCGACGGTGTGTTCTTTATCGAATCCAACAGTCCAAGTGTCGCGGAAACCGCTACTGGTTCCGGTCTTTGCCGCTACGCGTTGTTCGAATGCGAGCGGTGAACTCAACCCGAAACTTTTCTGGCGTGCGTCGTTATCGCACAAGATATCAGTGATGATCGTTGTCGCCCCTGTGGAGGCGATGCGTGTTAGCGGCCGGTGTTCTGATGCTAAAAATTTTGCCCCCATGGCTGTCCCGCCGCGAGCAAGTCCCGCATACGCGGCGGCAAGATCAACGAGACGCGTCTCGGCATTTCCCAAAACGAACCCGGCGCCGTAATCATCCAGGCCCTGAGGGAAATTGAACCCCCACTTCTGCAATCGATAGAAAGTTGGTCGAGCGCCGACCTGACTGAGCACAAACACCGCCGGCACATTCAGCGAACAAGCGAGCGCTTCGCGCAAGCGAACTGGTCCGAAATAATGATGACTGTAATTTTGCGGATCATAATCGGCGTACTCATTCCGAATCGCATCAGGTGTGTCGGGCAATAAGCTTGCTGCGGTGAACAGCCGTTTATCGATCGCCTCGAGATAGACGAAGGGTTTCAACGTCGATCCACAACTGCGCGGCAGCGTCGCTCCGTTGATCTGCGACACAGCGTAATTTTCCGATCCAACCATGGCGCGGATTGCGCCCGTTTCGTTTTCGATCACCACAACAGCGGCTTGCGTAATGTCGTGACGGTTTAAGGCGGACAAATGCGAGCGTGCCAAACGTTTCACCGTCGATTGCAGATCAAGATCGAGTGTGGTTCTGATGGTGCCGCGTAGACCCGGATTTTGCTTTACGATTGCATCGACAAAATGTGGCGCGAAGCGCGGCGGATCGTTGCGAAGAATTTTCGGCGGCTTTGCAAGCAGCGATTGCTGGTCGCGCGTAATAACTTCCAAATCGGCAAGCCGCTTGAGCGATCGCGCGTATTTACGATTTGCTTCCTCCGGATGCCGCCATGGATTGAAGCGTGTCGGCGCCTGCGGCAAACCGGCCAGGAAAATTGCTTCGTTTAAAGTGAGATCGCGAGCCGGCTTGCCGAAATAGGCCCGAGCAGCGGCCTCCGGGCCGAGTCGCCGATTTCCGTAGCTGCTGCGATTCAGGTATTCCGCTAAAATTCGTTGTTTGGTCCATCTCCTTTCTAATTTCCAAGAGACGATTGCCTCGTACAGTTTGCCGCTCCAACTGCGCTGTTCACGGTTTCTCGCCAGTTTGACGAGTTGCTGAGTAATGGTGGACGCGCCCGAAAAGATTTGTCGCGATCGCAAGTTTCGTGCGCAGGCGGCAATGGTTGCGCGCCAGTCGACGCCACGATGTTCGTAGAACCGGCGGTCCTCGAGCTCCACAGTTACGCGTGGCAGCCACGGACCCATTTGCTCAAGCGCGACTGGAAATTGGGTGCGCGCTTCCGGTGCCGGGAGTTCAGCAATTTCGCGGCCGCGACAATCGAGCAGTGTTAACGTTCCGCGTGGCGATTTGCGCAGTTCGTTAGGGATGGGCAGCTGCCATGCAAAGACAGCTCCGACAATCACGAGGAAAAGGGCAGAAAGTGCCAAAGCACGCCGACGCGAAACTCCGGGGAGCGCACGCGCCCTCGCGTGCACATTTCGGGGCCCCCGCCGAAACACCCTTCCGGTACTCGGCACTGCATGTGGACCGCGCGTTCTCAAAAGTTCGCGATGGCGAGGGCGCCATCGCCAGCACGCGAGGGCGCGTGCGCTCCCCGGAATTAATCGGCGGAGATGACGCATACGCTTGAGGGCGACAGGCCGGAGAAACGGCTGTCGTACATAGGTGCGACTTGCGTGGCCGGCCAACGGAACGTGCCTGCGGCTGTTGCGCGCGCCAGAATGGAGTAGGTACCTGAGCCGGGATCAACAGTGTCAAAATAAAGAAGCGCCGAGCGATCGCGCATCTCGGAGTACGATAAGCCTAACAAGCGGTCCTGCGGATCGGGCGGCGGCAGCTGATAAAATTTTCCGACGAGCGCAAGATTGGGATTAACCACTTCCACGCCCGCAGGCAAGGAATCCTCCAGCGCGACAAAATTCTGAAGCTTCCGCGTATTCAGCCGGTAGGTGATGAGGAGTTGATCACCCAATTTTAACGGGGCATTCGAACTTCCGACGCGGGTTGCGTCAGTGAGATTTTTTACGACGCGTTCGATTCGGAAGCCGCGGTCGACGCGATCGGTATCAACCTCGTTGGTGGAATATTCCGCCTGCATTAATAACGTGAGTGCGCTCTGATTCAGGCCCTTAATCACGAGAGCATCTTCCATTTTGCGATCGGCCCAAGCAGCCGAGCGTCCATTTTTTGAAACCACGGTTGCGGGCGGTTCTGCCGAGTGCAGTTCCGGCGTTGTTTCGACGCCGATCATTGATGTGAACGCCAGCAGGAGCCACAGATTTTCCTGTGTCGAAAGGGAGCCCGCGTTCTCCATCAGCTTGGACATGCGGTCGCGCGCCTGTTGTTTTCGTTGTTTGGTCCATGTGGGCGGCGCGATGGTGTTGAAGGCGAACGCGCGCATCGCCTCGGCGCGTGTCATTGACGTGAATGTGGCAGGATTAAAGGCGCGCTCTTTGATGGGCTTATCGATCTCCTGAAGCAGCTGCTGCTGCTCGTGCGGCATGATGTTTTGCTGGTGCAATGCAATTGCGAGCAGCGCGCGCTCTTCGTCGCCGCCTTCGTTGCGGTGCAGATACAACTCCTGCGATTCGTTTTTGTAGTCGTCATCATTTTTCGACTGCGTGAGCACGAAAAGTGCGAAGCACTTTTCAAATCGCGACGCAGGCAACTGGCCTTTGATCATTTTCTTTACCGCACCTGCGAGTTTCTCTTGGAGATCCGAAGGCGGCTCGAGACCGGCCTCGACAGATTCGTTCACGGACCAAAGGGCCTGGCATGTGACAAAACCGTTGCCTGCAGTGCCGGCGGGCCAGTAGGGCAGCGTGCCATCCTCCCGAATCGAGTCAGCATACTGTTTCATTCCGCGCTCGAGCGTGGCGCGATATTCGGCATCGCGTTGCTGAAAATCGGGCAGGTAAGCGAGGACGTTCGCGAGCAAACTGTACCCCAGCAGCTTGGTGGAAATTTGTTCAAAGCAACCGTGCGGATATTCCAGGATCACCGGAAGCCCCGACATCTGTGGCAGCCATGGCGAAGTTGAAATGGTTGTGGTGAAATGACCACGGCTACCCTTCCACGCTTCGGGCATGGCGCGACGAGCTTCGAACTGTGGACCACTGAATGAAGCCGCCACGCTTTCCTTGCGCACAATCGTGGGCGCCTGCATTGGAATGGTGATCTCTACCGCGTCAGACATTTGTTTGTTCGAATTCGAGACCGCTTCGAAACGCACCTTTGTTGGCGCGAGATTTGGATCGGTGACTTTTGCCTTAAAACGGAACACCGTCGGTGCGTCGCGTTGCGCCGACTGCGTGGCAACGTCGCTGCCGAGTAACTTAAGGTTCTCATCCGTTACGCACCGCATGGTGACGCCGTCGCTATCCGCGAAGTTTTGCCTAACAACAGCGCGCAATTCGACCTCGTCGCCCTCGCGCAGAAAGCGTGGTAGAGCTAGATCAATCAGGAGCGGTTTTGATATCTTTACAGTTTGCGTCGCGTCGCCGCCGAATTGATTTGCCTTCGTCTGCCCGACCGCCACGATTCGATACGTCGTCAGGTTATCCGGTGCGACGAATTCGAACGAAACCCTGCCATCATCGCCAGTTTTCAAACTGCCCTGCCAAAAAGCGAGAGTCCGAAATTCTTTGCGAACATTTTTGACGTTCGAGATCACTTCCTCTCCGCCATCGCCGATGACGAATCCTTTTTGGGTTAAACTGAGTTTGGCGAGGTTCTCGACATAACCGTGCAGTGCTTCGTAAGTGCGGACGGAGAAAACGTTTCTTGGATAAAAACGTGCGCCGATATCCGGCAGCTTCCAATCGCCCAGCGTGAGAACAGCATCGTCGACTGCGAAGACGAGAAGATCGACGTCGGCAACCGGCTTGTCTTGCGAAGTCACCAGTACTTCGCCGCGTACGGCGTCGCCCGGTTTCGCGGTCGGGTTGGCGAGATGCGGCGCAATTTTTAGTTCGCGATCAGGACGGCGAACATCAATCTCGGTGTAGGCAAATCGTTCGAGGGGAAGCTCCCTGTCACCGCCTGGCTTGACGAGATAGATCGAAACGGTTGCGTTAGGTGCGTAATTTTCCTTGATAGGCAATTCAATCCGCCCAGCGTTTCCTTTTATCGGTACGAGCAACGTATCCAGCACCTCACCGGTCTCGACCGATACCCACGCGACGCCACCGAACGGCGCTTGAATGGTGAGCGGGGCTTTCTGGCCCGGTAGAAACGGCTCGGCTCGGCGTTCGATCTTGAACGAGGTCTCGTTGACTACGGGTAATTGGGCCGCTTGTTCACCGGTAACGGTGGTCTCATCGCTGACTACTGGCGCTTTGACTTTTGTGGCGTTGACCGCAACAACGTAACGGCCGGTCTCCGTTGTTGGGAAAACAAGTTCAGCCGGTGTTTTCGAATCCTGCGAAGCGACTTTCGCAAACTGATCAGTGTTACGATAACGGTAAACAAACGGCGCGAGCTGTTCTTTGACTGTCTTTGTGGTGACGTGATAAAGATCAGCTCGAACAAGAACGCCGTCCTGTTTCTGATCCTCGGGATTGAGCGCATCGATCTCGACTTTTACTCCCCGAGGTTCAGTAAGCTGCTCTTCAATGCGGACACCGAGGCGCGTTTCTGTCGCGAAAAGCGTGGCCGTGTCGCCTCCCGTGAGCGTTTGTCCGTCGATCGAGCTGACGTCCGCGCGCCAGCTAATATTCATGCGGTTGACTGCCGGATTGTCTTTAAACGGCGAATCGCAGGCGATCGTCGCGAAACCGTGCGCGTCGAGCTGCGTATCGCCCTCGATTGTTTTGATGTCCTCACTGTCGACATCGAAGCGCGGACCGACTTCGGCGTAGGAGTTGAAACGTTTTCGATACGGTTCGTCGGAATCACTGGCGAAATCCGCTGACGTGGTCCAGCTCGCTTTCCAGTGCACTCGCGCACCGGCGTTCGGCGCGCCGTGAAAATACGCAGAAGAGATCCGCGCATGCGCCGTCGTACCAACCTCCGGCGTCGTTGCCTCGACCATGACCGAGAACAGCGGAACGCGGAATTCTTGAACGTTGATCGTAGTAACGCCTGCGTAGTCGTGACCACCCACACTGCAACGCAACTCGTAACTCCCGAGCTTTGCGGTTTGCGGCACATTCCATTCCGCTTCCCATCCGCCATAACTCGATAACGTGGTGTCGCCTTCGCCAACAATCCGGGTTCCATCGCTCTCGCTTATGCTCCAATGCACAGCGGCACCGACTGGGATGACGAGGCCTCTAGCCGCGGTCACGTCGCGCGCCAGCCCCTTCATCTTTATGGTCTGGCCCGGTCGATAGAGATTGCGATCGGTGACGATCTCGGCGTGCGGATTATTCGGCGACGACGTGGAATCGTAGCCGGAAGAAAAAGCAGTCGCCTCGGCAAACTGCAGTGCAGGGCCAGTTGGGGTGTCCGCTATAAAGAGATGCGTATTCTTGGCATTAGAATCGCTTGTTTTCGGGAAGACCTTGTCTTTCGGGAATTCTGCTATGCCGTTCTTGTCGGTGGAGGCGCGAGCCAGTTCGATATTTTCTTCCGTGACCGCGCGGATGCTCACGCCCGCGACAGAGCTCCCGTCGGACATTTTCGCCAAACGCATGATCACTGTAGTTGGCGTTCGCTTCTGTGTGAGCAGGTAATCGTTAACGCAAATGATGGATCGGTTTCCAACGATCCGGCCATCTGGCAGCGTTGCGCTCGCTTCGAAAAGGTACGGACCGGCGAAAGCTTCCTTTGCCGGCGGAATACAACGAACATCTCGTCGTGTTTCAGTGTCGTTGCTTGTGGCCTCAAACGCGCCGCTGCTCGCCACTGGCAGTTGAAATGCGTCGACGAGTAATTCAGTCTGAAATTCTTTAACGAAGCCGGTGCGCGGATCGATCACCACCTTCCCCGTGACAGGATCCCTGGCGTCCTTTTCAAATTCTTTCAAGCGCGCGGTGACTGCCGAAAGCTTTTCAGACGGAATGCGCGCGAGTTTCCATGTAACCTGCGGCGTGTTGACTTGAAAGAAGGCAAAGCGCAAGTCCTGGCGCGCGCGGGCGAACACCTGGCTGGATGGAAAGATCAGGCACGGTTCTTTCGCTCGAAACGTGGCGCCCCAGCGCGATTCAGACGCGAGTCCAAAGCCACGGTCACCCTTAAGTTCTGGCGAAACGGTGACTTTGTAGCGCTGCTTGAGATCGAACTCGCCTGTGATTTGAATCTCGTCAGCGCTGGCAAGGAGTTTCATTTTCTGCACCGCCGGCTCGACCTGGATTCGTTGCGGCGTGGCTTCCACGGGATCGATGGTGTCGTCGAATTTGATGCGAATCGTGGCGTCCTCGAGCGGGTGATTGAACGCGCCGAGCCATTGTATCTTGAGCGGTTCGGTTTTCCCCACGGGCATCACTTGCAAATACGGAAGTGGCTGCCGGCTTTTGGCGTCGAGCAAGCCATTCACGATGAGGTCGAATGTGTGTCCCACCGGGAGTGGAGCGCGCGGCGTAACTCGAAAACCGGTCGCCTCCAATGAACCCGCAGCTTTGCCTTCAGCTGTTTGAATTATTTCGACTGGAAAACGCCCGCGTGATTCGCGGTCTTGAAAATAAATGTGCTGCGCCGCCTCATCGAGGCGAATTGCGTACGTTGATTCGAGATAGATTTGCGGGCGCGCCGGTAACTGTTTGTGCTCACTGAACTCGGTGGTGATCGCAAATTTCGGAGTCTTGAATTCGGCGCTCCAATCTTTCACCACGAACGGTTTGCCAGTCGAATCCGTTAGCCGCCGGGCCAACGTGAGCCGATGTCGCGCTCCGGCCACGACACCGCTCACTGTGAAAACGCCTTCGGTCTGACTCTTCCAGAGAAACGTGCCGTCGAGCTTTGGTTCGCTTGCAAACGGGCTTGGCTGATCACCAACATCGATGAGGTCGGTGGAAACCATCGAGACTGGAAAGGTAACCGTGATTGTGTCGCCCTCGGCAATCTTTCCGCTCGACGGCTCGATCATCACGCCACCGGCATCAGGTTTTGCGTTCGATGGTTCGTCTTCCTCTTCATCCTGTCCAAGGGCCGCGGCAGAGAAGCAAAGAATCAGGGTGCTGACTAGGAGCACTGCGAAACGGCGACTGGTGTTGAAAGCGGCGTCAGGTTCACCACGACGAATCCGTCCTGTGGCGGACCGCCGTACGCCAAAGCGCGCCGCGCGCGAGAAAAAAAATCGCCGATTCGCTGATTCGTCGCTTCGCCGGTTGACTGCTCTCATTGCTTCAGTTGCTGGATCCGGCGGAGATCGGCATCGGCTTCGGCTGTTTTTCCGATCCGGCGTTGGCATTGCTCGCGTTCACTTAATGCCGCCAGTGACTCACTGATTTCAATTGAATGCGTTTGCGATGCGACGGCTTCCGCGAAGTTTGCGCGCTGCCGTTCAAGCACGCCGCGAAAGAACCACATCTTTGAATCGTGAGGATCCAATTCCGTTGCAATCCGAGCATGCAACAAGGCCTCCTTCTGCTGGTTCAGACCGTCCAAATTTTGCGCGGCTTCGAAGTGCGCAGCCGCGGATTTATCATTAATCGCCAGCGCGGCAGTCGCGTCTGCGAGGGCAAGCGTGAATTGGCGCAACTCTCTCAAGATTTTACCGCGCGCTAGCAGCGCATCAGCATCCTTTGGGTTTGCAGATAAACGGGCATCCAGGCTTCCAAGTTCACGTAATGCTTCATCGGTAACGTGTTTGTCTTCTCCACGACGAAGGTACCTGTCGACCCCCAACTTTGCTGCGTCGTCCGTTTGCCCTGCATCGAGCAATGCTTCGGATAGTTCGATGCGCGCTCGCATTGATGCGGGCTGCAGCTTGAATGCCCGCTCGGCGTCATCGATCGCGAGCAATGGGCGATCGGCCAAAACGAAAACGCGGGCACGTTCAAGTAAAGGACCGACCTCGTTTGGTGATTTTGTTATCTGCGCATCGAGCGATTTGATTTGCGGCAGAAATTTTTGCAATCGTTCGAACTGGGGGAGCCACTCCTTCACTTGTGAATCGGTGGGGTCCATTTTGTTCGCCTTCGCCATATCGGCGTAAGCGGCGTCCCAGTTATGCAGGCGCAGGAAAGCGACTGCGCGCAACACCCGGCGGGCGGCCGTGTCCTGCGCGGCAATCGCCTTTGTTCGGTATGCCGCGTGATCTACCCAACGTGACTGCGCTGCGCATAATTCAGCCAGATTGTCGTAACTGGTCGCGATATCGGCTCGCGGCGGTTTGGTCGCGATAAACGCAAGCCAGTGCTGCTGTGCACACTGATAATCCTTGCGCTTGAAGCAGAGTCCGGCGCGGAAATCATCTATTGCTGCGGGTCGCTTCTTGAATGCTTTCTGCCACGTATCGAGTGTGCGCTCCAAGCCATCGAGTTCCTCGGTTTCCAGTTGCGTCTGCGCGAGCGTATCCCAGGTGTTGGAATCGTTGGGCGCAATCGCCACAATGCGCTGGCTCAATTCAATAATTGCGGGCTTGTCGTCCGCGCCTTGAGCTTTCTTCAGTTGATCTCGCAGGTGTTGAAGCTCCGGCGCCTCAGTAGCGGCGAAAGCGCTGCCAACGAGCAAAATAAGAACGGCGATGGGGAACGTTCTCAAGTGGTTCGCGATCTTGGATATGGCGACGCGAAGGTTCAAGCAATTTCGCAATCAAGGAATGACGGCGTCCCAGCCGTTACGCGCGACGGCTCAGGAAACCGTCGTTCCCGGGGGCTGCGCCTTGCCAGTCCGCAGAAGGATTTTCCCGCTGGGGCAGAGCTTGAACACTTCGCACCGGCCGCAATCCGGTTTGCGGGCGTAACACCGGCGACGCCCGTGCCAGATGAGCCAGTGACTCCAGTCCGTCCAGTACTCGCGCGGCACGAGCTTCATCAAGTCGAGCTCAATCTTCACCGGATCTTTTTGTTTCGTTAGGCCAAGGCGCCATGATAACCGGATGACGTGTGTGTCGACAACGATCCCTTCATCCTTATGAAAAGCATTGCCCAATACCACGTTTGCGGTCTTTCGGCCGACACCCGGCAACTCGCATAATTCCGCCATTGTGTCGGGCACTTTTCCGCCGTGTTTGTCAACGATTTCACGCGCCGCGCCGTGAATGCTTTTCGCCTTGTTGCGATAAAACCCAGTGGATTTAATTGCGTTTTGCAGTTCGGAAAGCGGCGCATCGGCATAGTTTTTCGCGGTACGATATCTCCGAAACAGAGCCGGCGTGACCATGTTGA
Source organism: Nitrospirota bacterium (assembly GCA_050257685.1). Taxonomy (GTDB): domain Bacteria; phylum Verrucomicrobiota; class Verrucomicrobiia; order Chthoniobacterales; family UBA10450; genus Udaeobacter. The sequence continues at coordinate 1,878 of JBLMXH010000332.1, read as the reverse complement.
CGCGTTTATCTGTGGATTGCGCCGAAAGAATGGTCGCTACGAGCAGCTCCAGCGGATTCCGAAAGTCCAGCTCGCAATGGGCGTCCGGGTAAATTTTTGGCCAGGCTTTCAGTAGCTGCGCCACGCGCTCGCGAGCTGTCATCCGTCTATATTCTGCAAGGCGGTTGGAGATTTCAATCCGCCTTTGGAATCAACAGTGCGGAATGCTCATCTTTATGTCGAACGGTGAGTACCGAATCGGATTCATTCCGGCGTGGGTGAGGGCGCGGGTGAAGCGGACCGCGTATCAGTGGCCTCTGTGTTTGACGGTGTCATTGCGTTCATCTTCCTGCTGCGTGCCTCTTCAAGGCGGCGCTGTAATTCCGCGGCTCGGTCTTCTGTTGCTGTGGGTTTTTCCGTTCTGGGATTCAATAGGGAGCGGTCACGAATTAAGGCCTGAAGTTCGGGAGGAAGCTGTTGTATCCTCTTTTCTCTTTCAGCTTTCATCTGCTCGGAGTCGACGGTCGGTTTGCGCGGTTGAAGGTCGGACGGAACAGCCCTGGACCTTGTGATGGCTTTCTCCCAGTCACCCATTGCTTTTTCTCTTTCATCCAGTGCCTTCTCGCGCGCGTCCAGCTCGGCCTTCCGCTGAGCAAGTTGTGCGTCAATTGCCGGATCCTGTTTTTGGCAGGAGGAAATCATCCCAAAACAGACAAGCATCGAAAGGGCAATCATTTTTTTCATATGAGAAGGAAACTATAATTCTGTCGTTGCGATAACACCAGTTAAGGTTCGTTCACTACCACTTTCGTTGCTGTTTGTTCGTGACTATTTGCGATGTGGGTTTGTTCACGAAGCTGGGTGCTGACTTTCTGGATTTGCGCCGCCTGCTCTTTCAGTTGGGCCGCCAACGCTTCCATCCCTTTTTGTTGCCGCTCGACCGTGGCTTCCAATTGCGCGATCCTCTTTTGTTGTTTCAGGGCGTCGTTAAGCATCGCTTGGAACTTCACTGGATGTCCGCTGGCATCGACTGGTACGGTGCCTACCTTTTGATTGGTATCGACTAAGACCAGCGAGGCGGTGCCCGCGTCAACCTCGCGACCGTTTATACCGGCGATAAAGCAGTCATAGTCAGTGAAGGACGTATCACCGATGCGGACGAATCGGATTTCATCGCTTGGACCTACTACACCTGCGCCAACGTAGACATTGTTGGTACCCGACGTCAGGTTAGTGCCAGCGCCGGCGCCAATAGCCACATTATGATTGCCATCGGTGATACTGTTCCCGGCCTCGTCGCCCATAGCGACATTAGAATCACCGGTGGTGCAGTCATGAAGCGCGTCGTCACCGAAGGCTGAGTTAAAGGACCCAGTCGTGTTGGAGAACAGGGATTCGTCTCCGAAGGCATTGTTTTGGTCGCCGGAACTGCTGTTCATTAGACAGTTATGACCATGGGCGTTGTTGAAGAAACCGCCGATATTGTTCAAAAGCGCGAAAGCACCGACTGCATTGTTACCGAAGCCTGTCGTGTTATAGGTGAGCGCGTTTCTTCCAACCGCCGTATTCGCAGCACCATCCGTGTTGAGCAACAATGCTGTAGCACCAACTGCGGTGTTGGAATCGGCGGTGTTGAGCGCCAGCGCGGCAGCGCCAACGCCCGTGTTAGAGCCGCCTTCACTATTCGAATAGAGCGCGAACGCACCAAGGCCTGTGTTTCCCAAGCCGGTAGTCAGCGCCTTCAGCGCATTGCATCCTTCCGCTGTAGTGAAGTTAGGATAGCATCCGTCCGGCGGTGGATTGAGTGCTTGGGCTTCTGATAAAAACGCGAACGCCGCCAGTATTAGTCCGAACATCACGCATCGAGTTTGCATAATGAATTTCTCCTTTGATGGTTGG
>JBLMXH010000331.1:0-8639 GCA_050257685.1 Nitrospirota bacterium | reverse complement strand
CCCTGGTCCTCGTCACACCCCGCCTGTGCATAAATTCCTCCTCAATTAATTGCTCATAAAAACAACGCATTCCGTGTTTCAGCAGGTTGTAGAAATCACACGAGCTGCGGCGGCCAAAATCCGGAATCGGAAACCGCGTACGATGCATGATCGTTTCGTCATGTTTGCGGGTGCCGTTGTGCTTTGCGGCGTGCTTTCGGCGACAGCAACAGGGTTTCTGTTCGTTGGATCATAAAAGCAACGAGGGCAGGAGAGTACCAATTCGAGGAGCAAGGGAACCAAGCGCAAGCGGTCACACGATCTAGGATGTGAGTGCGGTCGATGCCGCGTGAAAGGCGTTCGCCTCACGCGACTGGGGAAGTTCCAAAAATGACCTGAATAGATCGCCCGCACGCAACGACTAAACACCATTACTATGAAAAAACTTATCAGCTTATTAATAGGCTGTTCACTCGCACTGGCTGGAGCCGCGTTGGCACAACAGCCGGCCGAACAGCAATCACCAGCAAAGGGCAAGCGCGCCCCGGAAAAAACGCATGCGACTCAACCACAACCGCGCGCAAACCCGGCCAAGCCTCAGGAGCGACCGAATCAAACCGGCGCCATAAAGCAACGCAACCCGACCAATGAGCGTAGTGCCACGAATGAGCATGCCACCACGAATGCGCCTGATACGGAAAAGAGCCGAAAAACTCATGCCGGCCACGAAGCTGCGAATACGGAAACTAATGCTTCAGGTCAAGCGACTGGTGGACCCACCAATGAGCCTGGAAAGAACCGAAGGGCTCGAGCTCACGATGAATCTGCCAATGCTGCGAAATCAAACGAGAAACAGCAGGCTGAGCAGCAGCGGAAAGAGCAGCGAAAAGATGTGAACGAACCCGCTACGGCGGCGAAAACATCTGGAAGCCCGGCGGCAGAAGGTACACATGCAGCTCCGCAAGCTGCGGGAGCGGGCCAGCAAAACGCGCAGGTCCGAGGAACGGGCAAGGCAAAGAAGCCAGCTCCTCAGCAGGTGCAACAGGTTAAATCCCAGCACACGAACTTTCGTGCGCAACCGAAACCGCAACAGGTTCCGTCCGTCACTTTCAACCAGAACCATCGCATTGAAGGAAGCGATCACTGGCAAGGTCAGCAATATCAGGTTTTCCGTTCATATCAGCCGCAATGGCACGATGAAGGTTGGTACCGATCGCATTACCAGCGTGTGGAGCTAATCGGTGGCGGTTATTACTACTTCAACAATGGCTATTGGTTCCCTGCGTGGGGTTACAGCCCGTCAGCTCAATATTACGCCTACGATGGCCCAATCTACGTGGGTCACCATGCTGAACCGCCGGATCGAGTGATCGCGGACACGCAAGCTTTGTTACAACAAATGGGTTACTACACAGGTGAAGTCGATGGATTACTGGGACCGTTGACCAGGCAGGCGCTCGCTGCCTACCAGGCCGATAATGGACTCACCCAAACTGCATCAATCGACGAGCCGACACTGGATTCTCTCGGGTTGGCATAACACAACAACAACAACGATAATCTGAAACAAAAGCCGCCGGCCTACAATGGTTCGGCGGCTTTTCTGTTTTGGTGATGATTACCTCGACGATCGGATCGCGCGTCAATTGAACTGAGCAGCGCGAGCGGCTCGCGCGATACTCATCCAAGAATCCATTGCTCCGGAGGCCGGTGCGCTATCCAGGGAGTCCCTTGTGCGCGATCAGCTCCATCTGCTCGCAAAATCGATCGAGCTCACTCAGGGTGGTATACAGGTTCGGGGTGATTCGAACGCCGTGAAATTCCTGGTGCATGATCGGCACGGCGAAAATGTGATGCTTGTCGAACAAATATTTCGTAACCGCTTCGGGATTAGTGCCGTCGATGTGCACATTTCCGATCGCGCACGATTGGTTCGCGTCGAACGAGGTGTTGAACCGAATTTTGGGTACGTCTTTGAGCCGGTTCATCCAGTAGCGCGAGAGATGACGTAATCGCGCTTCTTTGCGCTTGGCGCCAATCGTGTTGTGAAACACAAGCGCTTCGCCGATGGCAAGCTTCGGCGCGGCCGAGTGAGTGCCGATCTCTTCGAATTTGCGGATGTCCGATGCCTGCTTGCTTTCAGCAGCCATAAGCGGCCAGAGTTTTTCGATTTTATCGCGCTTAACGTAAAGCATGCCGGTCCCTTTCGGCGCATACAACCATTTGTGGAGACTTGTGCCGAAGTAGTCGCAACCGAGATCAGCTTGCTTGAAATAAAGCTGCGCAAAGGAATGCGCGCCATCGACGATGGTCTCAATACCGCGCGCGCGCGCTAGATCGCAAACTGCTTTCACCGGAGTGATCTGGCCGGTGATGTTGATCATATGGGAGATGAGAATGAGCCGGGTGCGATCACTGATCCCTTGTTCAAACGCGGCGGTGATCTCGCTCAAGTTTTTCGGGGGAATCGGTACCTTGATGAGCTTGAGCTTCAGGTTTTCCCTTTTTTCACGCTGACGCAACGTGGTGAGCATGCGCGGATAATCCTGAGTCGTGGTGACAATTTCGTCGCCGGCTTTGAAATCCATCCCCATAAGCAAAGTCTCGAGCGACTCCGAAGCGTTACGCGTAATCGCGATTTCTTCCCGATCGCAGCCGAATAAGTCAGCCAGACCAGTGCGAATCGTTTCCGATTGCGGTTCGAGAATTTGCCACATCGTGTAGGCAGTGGCGTCTTCCTGTTCCCAGATGTAACGTACCAGCGCCTCGGTCACCACCCGCGGACTCGGCGACACGCCGCCGTTGTTCAGGTTGATGATCCCGCGTGTGACGCTGAACGCATTTTGGATATTGGCCCAGTAATCTTCATCCGTCGCCGCTTCTTCCGGTGTGAGATGCGCAATCCTGTTCGCCGCGGCTTCAACATTTCTCACTAATGATCGGATCGTTGCCGAAGAAAGCGCAGCCAGACCAAGACCTTTGCCGGCGAGCGAAATGAAATCGCGACGTGTGCGCACGTGTGAAGCGAAGTATGAAGGAAGAAATAAAAATTAAGAAAGGGTTTCTTTCACTCTGCCGAGTTATTCGCGCTGCGCCCGCTGCCTGCCCCGCACCTGGCTGGTCCCGCTGACTCGATTCTCCGTTCCCGTTGAGACTCGCTCGGATCCCGACTCGTGTTTCCTTGGATCACTGATTCGCTGTTCCTCTCCGCTAATCCGGAGTTCGGCGTTGGACGTTGCGCGTTGAGTGTTGAGCGTTTGCTCCTTCTTTTTGAAACCCGCACACCGCCCGCTGACATTCGGCGGTCCGAGACCGCCGCTACAGCAGAAATCAGAATCGAATATTCCTGTTTTCCTGCGTTCCTGATTCAATTTTCTTGAACTTGGACGTTGGATGTTGAGCGTGAGCGTTTGCTGCTTTCTTCGCTGAAACTCCTGCGCTGATTGTGTCTCCACAGCTCCCGCTGCCCTCGACCGCTACCCTCACGGCTTTACCGGCCATGCTCGGCGCGTTTAGCCTTGGCCGAGGCGGGTCGCGCCTCCCAGGCGCCCCATTCTGACTTTTTACTTCCAACGTTCTCGGGTGAACCGCGCAGCGCGCTCTTTCGCTGCGATCTAATGGTAGAGGATGAAGCTTTTAGAAAAATTAAAGCCGTTTAACAGGAGGGCAGGGACTTTAAACGTTGTCATCGATACACCGAAAGGGTCTCGCAACAAATACGCGTTCGATTTCAATGTAAGAGGCTACCGGCTCAAAAGCGTGTTGCCGGAAGGAACTGTGTTTCCATTCGATTTCGGTTCGATCCCCGGCACGGTCGCTGAGGATGGCGATCCGTTGGATGCTTTGCTTCTTATGGACGAACCGGCCTTCGCCGGTTGCCTCGTTGAATGTCGTGTTCTCGGCGTGATCGAAGCTGAACAAACGGAGAAGGGAAAAACAGAACGGAACGATCGACTCATCGCGGTAGCGGCGGATTCGCATACGCACGCGTCCTTGCAATCACTTTCGAAATTGGAGCCAAGGTTACTCGACGAAATCGAGCATTTCTTTGTCTCGTATAACGAAGTGCGCGGCAAACAATTCAAACCGCTGGCGCGCAAAGGCCCACGCACAGCCAGGCGATTAGTCGAAAAATCACGGCGAAGAAAGAAGCGGAGCTAACCCCGTGGCAGTTGTAGTGGCGGCTGCCTGCTCGCGAAGGGCCGGGGCCGCCTTGTCACGCCGTAGCCTCTTGACTCGCCTTGGTCGTACGCCAAGCGTGGTCGGCGGAAGCAAATCATCCCGGCTGACGTCCATAGCGCTCGCGCAACTTTAGCCATGTGCGAAGATTAAATCTTGTATGAAGCACTATGCGAAAATTCTATTTTCGATTCTCACCGCAATGATTTGCGCAATGACGTTTGCGGCAGATCAACCTGATTGCAAGAAGACCGGCAAAAATTGCCCGATGAACAATGGTGGAGCGTGCAATTGCGGTAAGAACTGCGATTGCTGACTCAAATCACACAGTCGTTAGTCCGGACAACGACGCAAGAGTTGCACCTGCGGCTCCTGCCGGAATCCACCACGTCTGATCGCCGACGATACCATCCGCTGCGACGCCGCGATCCTGTTGGTAGGCTTTGATCGCTGCTTCGGTCTTCGGTCCAAAGTCGCCATCTACAGTGCCCGGATCAGTCGCAGGAGTTGAATATTTCTTCAGACCTTTTTGTAACGCAGTTACGACGCTGCCCGAGTCACCACGAGATAACACCGGCGTGTTTGGATCCGCTGGAAGTGCCTGCCACGTATTCGGACCGACGATGCCATCCACCGTCAGCCCTGCGCCTTGTTGAAAGTCTTCGACCGCCTGTTCCGTCGTTGAGTCGAAGGTACCAGTGATATTGGCGGGCACGAGCACCTTGGTCATTACAAAGATACGCTGGAGTCTTCTTACATCGCGACCAGTCGAACCGATGCTGATTGTTGGACCATTATTCATGATTCTACTGTGTCTTTTTTTGCCCGCTTCTCACGCAGTAATTTACAAATCGCAGGCGTAGTCGCGACTGGGTGTTCAATCCACCGCCGCGCCGGCGATGGATTGGGGAGCGCACGCGGCTCGCGTGCTGGTTGGGGCGGCCTCGCCGCAACATCCTTCCTCTTTTCCTTTTTTCGAAAAAGTTCGTGATCGCGAGGACACGATCACCAGCACGCGAGCCGCGTACGCTCCCCGGAAACTGTAGTCCTGCGCTAGGCGAAGCGCGCGCGTCGTCTGCAGGACGACGGCCCGAATCTGGTCATGCTTCTGATTCCATCCCGCTGACGTTTGGTCTTTGACGTCCGGTTCGGCGTATTCGACCCTCAGATCTTTGCGACGCAAACATTATCTCTTTGTCTGCATCAATCGTCGCGCGGACGACAACCCGAAAGGTTGCTGCGCTGCCAAGGACTCAGAGGAAGTGCATAGAGCGTTGAAAGCGGAGATTGCCGCGCGTGGACTCGCCAAGCTCGAAGCGCGGGTCTGCACATCGAGCTGTTTGGATCAATGCGATACCGGTGTCACGGTTTTAGTCGAACCCGATCACTTTTTTTACGGCCGCGTCACGGTCGCAGACGTTCCGGAGATTGTGGACGGACTCGCCATCGGGAAACCGGTTAAGCGGCTCGTGCTCAACGCCGATCCGGAGATGTAGCGCGCGTGGAATGCTCGCGAACGCTTTCCAGATGCGCAGCGCATGTTCGGTCGAACGAACATTAGCCGGTCATCCGCTGAGGACAGCGGACGCTACAGTTTACCCGTGTGACGGGCGAACGGATTGGGGAGCGCACGCGGCCCGCGTGTTGGTTGCGGCGGCCTCGCCGCAACATTCTTGCTTTGCCTTTTTCGAAAAAGTTCGTGATCGCGAGGACACGATCACCAGCACGCGGGCCGCGTGCGCTCCCCGGAAACTGTAGCCGCGTGCGTCTCTGGCAGGGCGACCGCTACAATTACAAACCGAACTCCGCCCACAAAGGTCGGTGATCGCTGAGATAGTATTTGATAAAGCTCCGGAATTGAACGGGCGTCTTTGTAGCCCATAATTCAGCGAAGACTCCCCCGTCGAAATCGAAGACGCCTGCCTTGCCGGTAAATTTCGCGCCAGCTCCCGTCGGGAAGAAAGCTACCTGATCGTAGTGCTCATCACCGGCGAGATTCGAACCGATCTGCGTCGAATGCTCAGGTAATTGCAGTCCAGTTTTCGTCAGCGCCCTAAAAATCGGATCGGCCGGATCGATTTTCGGAAGGTTGAAATCGCCCAACGCGGCGATTATCGGCGTCAGCGCGTAGTGGCTCTTCGATTCGCGCTTGCACCACTGCGCCACCGCAAACGCTTCCAATGCCCGCCGCTCCATCGCCTCGATCGCCGTGTCGTCACCGTAGTACAGATGGACGTTCACGAGGCAAAACACCATCGGTCCTGCCTGGAAGGAAGCTATGTACGGATTTCGATCGAAGCCCTCGAACTTCGCCACGGTCGTGTCCGGCAGTTTCACGTTCTTCAGATCCGACGGCGCCACCGCGACTTCACCGGTCAATTCCCGCGGCTTCACCTTTGCGGAGTCGAAGACAAAAGTCATGCGTTCATCGTTGCCGGCGGCATCCGAGTAAAGCGTGCGCCACGACATCGGCAGCGCGGCCATCAAGCCATCGAGGCCCTTGCGGTTGTTCTTGACCTCCTGCACAGCCACGAGGTCAAACCACGAAATCACTTCAGCCAGGAGTGCGTAGTCCTTGGGGCCGCGATCCTGCCCTCCCAGGTTGGCAATGTTCCAGGTGGCTAACAACAAACGATTGGCGTCCCTGGTGGGAATGGCGCGACCGGGTTGCGTATCCCGCCAGTGCCGTAGCGCCGCCCGCTCGGTATCGGCATCGTAGTCGAACGTGAAGCCGGGTTTCGGAAAAGAGGGCATTAGTTGTCTACCTCTCGCAGGAACTGCTGATTATTGTAGAAGATTACACGACAAAATTGATGCCGAACTTCTTTGATGCATTAATCCTGAAAACTCAACCCAAGAAAGACATGATCCCATGAAACGAGCTTCTTTACTGATAACAACAGCATTGTCCCTCGCGGCGGCTTCAGCTTATGCGCAGCCAGCCAAAAGCTCTCCTGCGGCTGGTGCGTCGCCCTCAACTCCACCGACCATCGCGTCGTCAATCGATCGCGAGATTAGCATTGTTGAGAAAGAAGTCCTTGATGCGGCCGGGGCGATGCCGGAGGACAAATTCGATTTTTCTCCGGAGAAACTGAACCTGCCCGGCAGCGACTACAAAGGTGTGCGCACGTTTGGCGAGCAACTGAAGCATATCGCCGCGTCCAATTATCTCATTTGGTCGCCGATTACCGGCGAGAAACCACCGGACACGGTCAACGACGGCAAAGGCCCGGATAACATGAAAGCCAAGGCCGACATTATTAAGTACGTGAAAGATTCATTCGCTTTCGGCCACAAAGCTGTAGCGACATTGAACAGCTCGAATCTCGTCGAACCGATTACCTCAACTAGTGGCAGACCAACCACGCGTCTGTTCCTGGCAACGTTTGCTCCGGCTCATTGCTTCGATCACTACGGTCAGATGATTGAGTATTTGCGGTTGAACGGCATCGTTCCACCCGCAAGCCGCGCAAAATAGATGGACTGGCCGGTGTGTCAGGCGCAGATTCATCTCTTCATGAGCAAGGTAGAAGACGTGGGGAGCGAGTTACTCGAGCTTTCGCCAGAGTCTCGTTACATCCGCGAGCCGCTCAATGATTACATCGAAGGTAAATTCAAATCCGCGCCGGACCTTGAACATTCGATTCTCTGGTCAGAAGGCCATCTGGCCCATGGAGAACCGGCCCGTGTACGTGAGCCGCAAGGCTCGTAATCGCGGCGAAGACAATCGCGCAGGGTGAAACGGGAGGGGATTCACACATTTATCGACGAGCTGCGACGCCGGAAGGTTTATCGTGCCGCGGCGGCTTACGCGATTGTTGGATGGCTCATCATTCAGGTGGTGGCGACTGTTTTTCCCATACTCGCACTGCCCGCCTGGGTGCTGCGAGCCGTTGTGGTTTCGGTTTTAGCTGGATTTCCCTTGATACTCGCATTGGCGTGGGCATACGAAATCAGTCCGGGCGGTCTTCGAAAAACTGCTGACACTCCGGCGGATCCGAAGCGTCCCCGCGCGATTACGGCCGGTCGCCGGAACATGGTCATCCTCGTTCTGGTCGGTGCCGCTATTTCGAGCATTTGCGGGTATCTTTTGCTGGCACGTTCAGCTGCATCGGCACTCGATAAATCGATCGCGGTCCTTCCGTTCGACAATTTTAGTGAGGACAAGGACAACGAGCATTTCGCGGACGGCATCCATGACGATGTGCTCACTTCACTGGCCAGGATCGAGGACTTGAAAGTCATCTCACGCACGTCCGTGATGCAATATCGAGCCAAAGCGCATAACATCCGCGCAATTGCAGAGGAGCTGGGCGTTTCGGTAGTGCTGGAGGGTAGCGTCCGGCGGTCCGGTAATCGCGTGCGTCTGGTTGTGCAATTGATCGACGCGCTCCACGACCGCCACATTTGGGCCCAGGAGTACGACCGCGATCTCACGGACGTGTTTGCCATCCAAAGCGCGCTCGCCCAGGAGATCGCAA
>JBLMXH010000330.1:0-11376 GCA_050257685.1 Nitrospirota bacterium | reverse complement strand
CCGGTGTCGGTAAGACGTACCTCGCGCGCACGCTCGCGGAGTTCATGTTCGGAGATGCCGATGCGTTGATCCAAATCGACATGTCGGAGTACATGGAGAAATTTACGGCCTCTCGTTTGATCGGATCGCCGCCCGGATATGTCGGTTATGAGGAAGGCGGACAGCTTTCTGAAGCCGTACGGCGCCGGCCGTACGCCGTAGTGCTCTTCGATGAAATTGAGAAGGCGCACCCGGATGTGATGCATCTTCTTCTGCAGATCCTGGAGGACGGCAAGATCACGGACTCGTTAGGGCGCAAGATCGATTTTAGGAACACCATCATTATCATGACGTCCAACGTCGGTGCCGAGTTGCTCAAGAAGCAGACGGTTATGGGCTTCGGCGCGCCGACTGACGGACACGATTACGATTCGATGCGCGACAAGATTCTTGATGAATCGAAGCGCGTATTCAAACCGGAGTTCCTCAACCGGCTGGATGAAATCATCGTATTTCACTCGCTCGGCAAACCCGAGTTGTTGCGCATCGTCGATCTGGAAGTTAACAAAGTGCTCACGCGCATCAAAGCGAAGGAAGTTCATATCGATTTGCAGCAAAGCGCGAAGGAATTTCTCATCGAAAAAGGATACGATCCGCAATACGGCGCCCGACCTATGCGGCGCGCTGTCGAGCGTTTTCTTGAAGATCCGCTCGCGGAAGAATTGCTCCGGGGCAACGTCAAGCCCGGCGATCACGTCGAGGTCGTTGCTGCTGATGGCAAACTGTCGTTTCAAGTTCCCGAGACACAAAGCAGCACTCCGGCGGCGCCGGCCCCGAGCTAAACTGCACAGCCCGAACGGCGGCACGGTTGATAAAAGCTCGATATGTGACACAGTGTGTCACATGAAAACGATAACGATCCGCGAGCTTCATCATAAAACGGGAGCGTGGGTCCGGAAGGCCGCAAAGTTCGGTGAGATTCACGTCAGCGAACGGGGCAAAACCATCGCCAAGATCGTACCACAAACCGCGGAACCGGAAGTTCCCTATTTTGCCCGGCGAAAGCTGAGCCCGAAGTTTCGTAGAATAATGCATCGACTCCGAGGCGGCACCGATAGTACGCAGATCATTTCCGAAGATCGAGACCGGCCGATAGAATGATCTACTTCGATGCAAGTTATCTGGTTCGGCTGTATTACACTGACCGCGGCTTCGAAGAAGTCCGCCATTTGGCCAGTACGGACAACCTCGCCTGTGCTCAACACGGACAAGCAGAAGTAATCGCAGCCTTTCATCGCAAGTGTCGCGAAGGCAGTTTGACGTTCACGCTTTATCGATTGGTGGTACAGCAATTCGCTGATGACATCCGGGCTGATGCGTTCAAATGGCTGCCGTTGTCCCCGGCGATTCTCGAATGCGTTCGCGTAAAATTTGAAAAGTTACCGACGAAGAATTTCCTTCGTGCATCCGATGCACTGCACCTTGCAATCGCGAGCGAAAACGGTTTTCGCCAGGTTTATTCGAATGACAGAAACCTATTGGCAACCGCTCCCCATTTCGGAGTCCGCGGTGTAAACGTGATTAATTGATCACGCGCGCGGATGTGCATCCGCGTACGCTTTTTTCAGGCGTTCGACGGTGACGTGCGTGTAGATCTGGGTGGTCGAAAGACTGGCGTGCCCGAGTAATGCCTGCACGCTGCGGAGGTCTGCGCCACGATCGAGCATGTGCGTCGCGAAGCTGTGACGCAATTTATGTGGGCTCATTGAGATCGGAATCGACGTGCGCGGAACATAGCGTTTCAATACCAGCCAAACCGATCGCACGGAGATTCGCTTTCGGGCTTTGTTAATGAAGAGTGCACCCGAGTGCACGTTGGCCGCCGCCCGATATTTTTGGATTGCTTCCAATGCTGGCAGGCCTACCGGGCAGACGCGTTCCTTGCGGCCTTTGCCGAATACGCGCACCGACTCTGTGTAAGGATCAGCATCGGAGACATCAAGCCCAGCCAGTTCGCTCAAGCGCAAACCGCTGCTGTAAAACAATTCCATGATCGCGACGTCGCGCAGCGGCATCCATGATGGCGCGGATCGGCTTTTTGCCTCGCGCATTGGCGCAGTGAGAAGTTCGTCCACCTGTTGGCGGGTTAGCACCAGCGGCAGCTTCTTCTCCAGCTTTGGCAATTGCACTTCCCGGACAGGATTATGTCGCAGTCGTTTCCGGGCGGCGAGAAATTGATAAAAGGTGCGTAACGCTGAGAATTGCAGTCGCACATACGAACGCGCGTGTCCGCGTTTCATCACCGCAAAGAGATAATTACGAAAATCGTCAGCTGTGCATTTTTTCCACGGCGTTTTGTTTTCCGCGCGAAAACTAGTCAGCGAATGGCGATAGGCTTTTAGCGTGCGAGGTGAGGCGTTTCGCTCGTTCGCGAAATAGCGCAGGAATTCCTCCGTGAGCGGATCGCCAAGCGACGTTCTGCCGGTGGCCTGTGTCATCGAAAATGCCGAAGCACGAATGACGAATGACGAGGGAAACCCGAAATCCGAATGACAAAATGTGCCTGCAACCGTGAACGAGGGATTGCAATTCGCACTTCGTGCTTCGTCATTAGTTCGTCATTCGACATTCGGAATTCGTCATTCCATCTCATTCCGGTTTTTCGACAACGTAGCGCAGGTCGGTTGGATTAGCGTGGCCGCTCATTTGGCTCCTGAAGATCGGCGGCGGATTCGTAGATATGAGCTCGTATCCTTTCAGGACAAACTCTGGATAAATCCCATTACTGGCAGGCTCATACACTTTATCGCCGCTGAAGTAGCCGTAGAGCTTGTATTCGTAATTGTTATCGCTGCCGAATTCGAGACGTTCGCGGTCAGGCGCAAGTTTCTCTTTCTCATTCAGCATTACCATCTCCGCTGTACTCCATGGCTGACCCGGCTTGCGAATGTAACCCCAGAATTTGTAATCGGGTTTGTAGTAGCGCCGCCCGATGTAGTAATCGCCAGGGGTTTCGGCTGCGATGTGTTGGGCCATTTCGATTCTCGCCTGCTGAATTCCTTGCGGAACAGTTTGGCAGCCGGCGAACAATAATGCGCCGAGCACCACATTCGTGGCCAGGAAACAGTAAGCGGCGCGTCTCATCGCTGAACGGGCACCATTTACGCAGCTTTGCCCCCGGCGCAATTGCAAGGTCGCAGGAAAATCGGGCAATCATTGCTCGTGCGAGATGGATTGCATCGCTGTGAACGGCCGGTTAAGATTTGAGGCACCATGTTCGAAGTTGAGATTTATGCGCGCGGTTTGCGCGAAATGGGGAACATCCTGGAACTGGATCGGCAGCTCGTAGAAATCACCGGCCTCCGTTACAAGGTAGACACAAATCATGATATCGTTTACCTCGAATTCGAACAACCGACTTTGAGCATTCGCGACATTCGCACGATTTTTCTCAAGCTCGGCCTTGAACCACTGATTATTGGCGCGATTCCGCCGGAACTGCAGGCGCGAACAAAGACTGAGCGGCTGAACGTCTAGCGACGTAATCGGTGATTCGTGCCCGAACAAAACGTTGCGCAACACGTTCTTTACCGTTCACTTTTCGCGCATCTCTAATTGCTTCTTTCATAATGGTCCGCTTTTTTAGTGCCCTCGGTGCGCCGCTGCTCGCGTTGTTCCAGTATCTCGGTGAACTTATCCTGCTGGCCGGCGACACATTCAGGTCGATCTTTACGCACAGACTCCGCTGGAAATTGTTTCTCAATCAAGTCGTGGAGATCGGTTTGCTTTCTCAGGTGCTGGTTATCATCACGGGAGGATTTACTGGCGCTGTGTTTTCTGCCCAGGCGTTTTTTCAATTCAACAAATTGGGAATGGGTTCGGCTGTCGGTGCGGTCGTCTCAGTGTCGCTGTGCCGCGAACTGGCACCGGTGCTGACCGCATTGATGGTCGCGGGCCGTGTCGGAGCGGCGATGTCCGCTGAGATTGGCACGATGAAAGTGACCGAACAGATCGATGCACTCCGCGCGCTGGCGGTTTATCCGATCGATTATCTGGTGGTACCGCGGACGCTGGCAATGATCGTATCGATGCCGTTATTGGTCGCGGAATGTATCGCGTTCGGCGTCGTAGCTGGATATTTGGTCGCGGTATATCTCCTTGACGTGAACGGCCCGTATTACGTGGCGAACATGGTCCGCTGGACCCGTCCGAGGGACATCATCATGGCCATGACAAAAGCGTGCGTCTTCGCGCTGTTGATTGTGTTCATCAGTTGCCACAAAGGCCTGACGGCGCGTGAGGGCGCGGTCGGGGTCGGCCGTGCGACCACGGAAGCTGTCGTGAACTCCTCGCTTGCCGTTTTGATTGTGAATTTTTTCCTCACGATGGGGTTGAACATCATTTTTCCCGCCGGCCATCAGTAACCGGGCTTCTCGTACCGCCGCTAACTCCTACCACCGCTGACGTCGTGAAGACAGAATTGGCGTTGCGCCAAGCATTGTCAGCTCAATCCGACTTTCACGGGCGCATTGCAATGTTGGCTCACATATGTGATCTACGATTGCAATAGAGTTTTCGGTCCGTGTCCCCGGAAGAAGAAATCCTTCGGGTTAGAGCATCGATGCCGCGTTGCGCCAAGCGTTGTCAGCTTAATCCGAGCTTCACGGGCGCATTGCAATGTTGGCTCACATATGTGATCTACGATTGCAATGAAGTTTCCGGTGCCTGTCCGATGATGTTCGTGTTCGTCCCGGTGGCCAGGTGTTTTCCGAACCGAAGGTTGAGAGCTGCCAATTCAAGGCGAGAGTTTGGCACCATAATGATTGAAGCCCCGCCATCTCCCGAACCGCAGACGAAGTCCCATCGAGCTTTCGGCAACTCGTCATCGATGATCGCAGTGCGTTCGCTCAAAAAGAAAATAGGACAACAGGAAATTTTGCGCGGCGTGGATCTCGAGATTCGCACGGGTGAGACTCTGGCGCTCATCGGGCGCAGCGGCGGCGGCAAGAGCGTTTTGCTGAAACATTTGATTGGGTTAATGGAGCCTGACTCCGGTGAAATTGTGATCCACGGTCAAAACATCATCGGAATGAAAGAACGCCAACTCAGCGCGATTCGTGAAAAGGTCGGCATACTTTTCCAAAGCGGTGCGCTTTTCGATTCGATGACAGTCGCGGATAACATTGCCTTTCCGTTGCGTGAAGCCGGCGAACGCGATCCGAAAGTTTTGCGCTCCAAAGTCGCGCAAATGCTCGAGGTGATGGAGATGGAGGGGCAGGAAGAAAAAATGCCCGAGAGCTTGAGCGGTGGAATGAAAAAACGTGTTGGCCTCGCGCGCGCCATTATTCGGCAACCCTCATGCGTGTTGTACGACGAGCCGACGGCTGGACTCGATCCGGTGGTCGCAGATAGCATCAACCATTTGATCCGGCGATTGCAAACACAGTTCGGAATCACCAGCCTCGTTGTGACGCACGATATGAAGAGCGCATTCGATGTGGCCGATCGCATCGCGTATTTGCACGAGGGATGTGTTTATTTCCATGGAACCCCGAGTGAGCTTCAGAAATCGCAAGACACGCTGATCCAGGATTTTCTTCTGGGGCGTTCTGAAGGCAGGGCAGATTGCCTTTAATATTTGCGCCGCGGTCGAGGCGATTATCGGCGTCTCCTCTACCTTGCTAAACTGACCACAAGATCGACAGTATTTGCCCCGAAATGAATCGGCACGAGCGAGGCTTGGAATTTAAGGTCGGCATATTCGTTTTTATAGGATGCGCGGCTTTAGCTGGATTGGTCGTGAAGTTCGGACGTCTGGGCGAGGGGGTTAAGACTTACTATCAGCTCAACGTCCGGTTTCAGGACGCGAGCGGACTGCTTAAAGGCTCTGACGTGTTATTGGCTGGCGCCAGGATCGGCCGGGTCTCGGGCGGTCCACGGCTTGTTCGTGACGCTCCGGGGGTCATCGTGCCGTTGCGGATCTATGATTACGTGAAAATTCCGCTCGGCAGCAAATTCTCGGTCGGCAGCTCAGGACTCCTCGGTGACCGCTTTGTCACGGTTACTCCGCCTAAGGGACAGCCAAGCGGTTACATCGCAAAGGATGCATCTATCGATGGTACGCGCGAGTCCGGTTTCGATGATCTCACCAAGCAGGGTAATGCGCTCGTCGGTGATGTCCGCACGACCGTCAAAAAGCTGAACGAGGAAACACTTTCAGCGCAAAACATGGAAAATCTGAAAGCGAGCATGGAACACTTGAACCAGGCTACGAGCGCGTTGGCAGAATCGTCCAAGAAGCTCGACGGCGTAATTGAGCAAGCCGATTCGGCGATGGCTTCCGCGAAAAAGGCAGCTGACGGCCTGCAGAGTGCGATTACTGACACACGAAAGGTTTTGCGCAGCGCCATGCAAGGCAAAGGTTTGGTGGCAACGCTGCTGAATGATCAACAACTCGCGAACGATCTGCACGCCCTCGTTAGCAACCTGCGTGCACACGGCGTGTTGTTCTACCGTGACAGCGCTGCAGGCCGTCAGCCGAATCCAGCGGCGCAAACTACACCGTCAAGAAGAGGTCAGAGCCGCTGAGCGTGTTGAGATCAACCGCCATCCGGAAAAAAGCGGTGCGGGGAGTCACCGCACTCTAAAAGCGCTGCGCGCAAAATTCTCACAGGGTCTGTTCCGGTTTCGCGAAGTTCTGGGAGTCCAACACGTCCTCGCATCGGTTTCGAGAACGAAGCTGTGCGCGTCTATTTGGAATTTTTGGCTTCCGCGACCAGCCACCTACGAAGCTCTTCTTCGTTCAAGCCTGCGATGCGGATGAGTTTGTCGCGCGATTTGTGCCCGCGTTGCAACACGATTGCATGTTGAGGGAGTTTCATTTGCGCGGCGAGAAAGCGCACCAGCGCTGCGTTGGCTTTTCCTTCCATCGCCGGAGCCCGCAATTTCACCTTCACTGCGTCACCATGCATGCCGGCGACACTGTCGCTTTTCGCATTCGGAACGACGTGAATCCGCAGAATTGCCATTTGCTCGACTATATCAGTGCGAGGTGAACCCGCTCGACGGATTTTGGCGCTGCATGCAATCGTATCATCTATGAAAGCGCGACACTTCTACCTGGTTTGCTGCGTGCTCGGATTGATCCTCCCTTATTCGCAACTTGTGCCATGGCTGTTGGAGCACGGCTTGAATGTTACTTTGCTCCTTCGTGAACTATTCGCGAATCGGATCAGCGCGTTTTTCGGAATCGATGTAATCATTTCTGCAATCGTGCTGATCTGGTTCGTTCAAAGAGAAAGTAAACGTTGTGGAGTCGGCCTTCTTTGGTTCCCGATAGTTGGAATATTGATCGTCGGTGTCTCGTTCGGGTTCCCGCTTTTTCTAGAGAGCTGACGTTGAACCGAACGACTGCTTGAGCTTAGGAGATTGTTGATGCGATGACGCCAAATGAATTTCGAAAACTGGCGCTGAGTTTTCCGAAAGCAATCGAATCAGCGCACATGCATCATCCCGATTTTCGTATTGCCGGAAGGATTTTCGCAACACTGGGATATCCCGACGAGCGGTCGGCAATGGTGAAGCTATCGGTAGAGGAGCAGAAAGAATTTGTTCGAAATCATCCAGGCGTTTTCACACCGGTGAAAGGCGCCTGGGGCCGGCAAGGTGCCACGAATGTCCATTTGCCTGCGGCTAAGATCGATCTTGCGCGCGAAGCGCTCACGGCAGCATGGCGCAAAACCGCGCCGAAGCGGCTAGTGAAAAATCGCTAATCAAAGCCTCTTCCTTACGGAAATCCTCCATCACTGTTGCGCTTTACTGCCAGGATGTTCTGTTTTCCGATCGGCAATCTTGCGGTGAAGGAAGATTCGATCGGCAATATCATTTTCGCGATACGTCTGCTTCATTCGTAGCAACAGTTCCGGCGTTGCGAATGGAATTAAAACCCCTCGAACGTTAGCAACCTCGACTTGCGTACTGGCTTCTTCAAACTCCACTCCACACGCTGCTGTCATCACATCCACCAGAATCTCGTCTGATACACGAACGACAATGTAATCCCGAAAATCCTGGTCTCCGAGTTCGCGGATTGCTTTGTCCGGCAGGATTTCGAGCGCCTTTTTTATCCGGTTCTGATTAGTGGGATCGACATCGATCAACAGGTCAATGTCTTCGGTCGCACGGATATAGCCGTGGTAATTAATCGCAAATCCGCCAATGACCACATATCGCGCGCCTTGCTCGTTCAGCGCGCGGCAAAGCGCTACGAGGTCGTTCTCGCTGGGAAGCCGCCACGCAGTTGGTGTTTCATTTTCCATTCATTGAAATCTTCCCAAGTCTTGAAACAATGCACACCGGCGGGCTCGCGCGAACGCACCACAAGCGCCTGAGCACTCTTCTGCAATCGATTAAAACGATCCCATTTGGGTCGAACGTTTTTGGCCCCCAAAACTCGGATGCCGTTCGTGGATCCCATAATTTCCTTCATAATAGTGCTTTGCTCCTCGACAATCAACGCGCTACCGCAACCCCACAGCTTTGCGAACGCGAGCCATAACTGGATCGGCGATTTCGTTGGCGCGCCGCGCGCCGCTCGCGAGGATATCGTCGATATACGATTTATGTTCGAGAATCTCTTCACGTCGCCTGCGCATCGGCGCAAAATATTCCCACAGTTTTTCGAATAACTGTTTCTTGAAATCACCGTAGCCAGTACCGCCTTTCACAAAACGCTCGCGCATATCTGCGATTTCATCTTTCGACGCGACCAGTGAATAGAGCTTGAAGATAGTCGATGTCGCCGGGTCTTTCGGAGCCTCCACCGCTTGCGAGTCAGTGACGATGCTCATCACGCGCTTTCGCATTTCCTTTTCGTCTCCAAAGATGTCGATGTTGTTGCCGTAACTCTTGCTCATCTTCTGTCCATCAATCCCGGGCACGGTTTCGGTTGCGGGCTTAATGCGCGGCTCGGGCAGCTTGAAAACCTCTCCGTACGTTTCATTCATTTTTACCGCGAGATCGCGTGTGATTTCGATGTGCTGTTTCTGATCTTTGCCGACGGGAACGATATCGCTGTCGTATATCAAAATGTCCGCTGCCATTAGAATGGGATAGCTAAACAGTCCAACATTTGGGCTCATACCGCGGGCGAGCTTGTCCTTGTACGAGTGCGCCCGCTCGAGTAACCCCATCGGGGCTACTGTCGATAAAATCCAGGCGAGTTCCGTCACCTGCGGCACGTCCGAATGCCGAAAGAGCGTTGCGCGTTCCGGATCGAGTCCGCACGCCAGAAAGTCGAGTGCCACGCGTCGGCTGTTTGCGCGCAACAGTTCCGGGTCACGCAAACTCGTGAGCGCATGGTAATCGGCCACGAAATACAGCGCTTCGCCCTCAGCCTGCAGCGCGACGGCGGGCTGCATCATGCCAAAATAATTGCCGATGTGCAGAGCACCGCTGGGCTGAATACCGGACAAAATGCGCATGATCTAATTTCAGATTTATGATTTCAGATTTTCGATTGAAAGGGAGCCATCACAGAAACCTGCAATTTGAGATCTGCAATCTACAATTTGAAATCTTTCGTTCTGGTAAACCTGTCCAGTAGCGATTAGAGAACTGCTCAATGGCCAAAAATTCTGAGCCGGTTTCAGTCGTGACGGGAGGTGCGGGCTTTCTCGGTTCGCATCTCGTCGACCGGCTTTTGGCAGAAGGTCATCGCGTCATTGCGATCGATAATCTTATCACCGGAAATACTGGCAACATCGGCCATCTTGCCGGGAACGATAAATTCCGGTTCGTTAAGCACAACGTGTCGAACTTCATCTTTCTTCCGGAACAACAGATCGATTACGTGTTTCACTTCGCATCACCGGCGAGTCCAATCGATTATTTGGAGCTCCCGATCCCTACGCTCAAAGTCGGCGCGCTCGGCACGCACAACACGCTAGGTTTGGCTAAGGACAAAAAAGCCACGTTCATTCTCGCGTCGACGTCGGAAGTGTACGGCGATCCACTCGAGCATCCGCAAAAGGAAGATTACTGGGGCAACGTGAATCCCATTGGGCCGCGCGGCGTTTATGACGAAGCGAAACGGTTCGCGGAAGCCATAACGATGGCTTACCACCGCTATCACCGTGTCGACACGCGGATCGTGCGAATCTTCAACACCTATGGTCCGCGAATGCGGTTGCGTGACGGCCGTGTCGTTCCGGCGTTTATCGGGCAGGCTCTAAGCGGACAACCATTGACCGTGTTCGGCGACGGGTCTCAGACTCGCTCGTTCTGTTATGTGTCTGATCTGATCGATGGAATTTTCAGGCTCGCAATGAGCGATTTCCACGAGCCGGTCAACATCGGTAATCCACGCGAGATGACCATCAAACAGTTCGCAGAGGAAATCATTCGGATCACTGGGACGAAATCGACAGTCGAATACAAACCGTTGCCGGTAGACGACCCGAAGGTGCGCCAACCGGACATCACCCGCGCGAAGAAAGTTCTCAGTTGGGAACCGCGAGTTGAATTCGACGAAGGTATCAAGAAGACGATCGATTATTTTAAGGCGTCGTTAAAGAGTTGAAGCGTGGCGCGTTTTCGCGCTCTGTCATGTTGAGCGCAGCGAAACATCTCAGGCCATTCTCTTACCAAACCTCTGGATGGCTGACACGAAACCAGAGATTCTTCGCTTCGCTCAGAATGACAAGCTGTTCCTCCGGTTCAAACCGTTACGTGCGCTCCCCAAACTTTTTACTGGCGTTTGCTGGGATTTGGCTTTGAGTTCCGGCATGTTCAGGGGTGCGCTCGTTCTGGCGCTTGGTTTATTCACCGTCTGTTTTCCGCTAGCAGCGCAGCAGCCGAAAAATTCCGGGGGACTCAAGCACCGCCTCGCTGCACCTGGTATGAGACCGCTCGACGGAGTTTCTAATCTTAGTATCTACCGGCCGAACGTTACGAGTGCGTTCAATTCCATTCTATTTCACAACGGGCCGGTTCGCGCGTGGTCCGATGGCGCGCAGTTGGTAAGCGAGAGTGCGTTCGTCCAAATTGGGATGGCGCCTCTCGGTCTGTTTCCGGCTGCATATTTGGCTCCGAGCGATGTCGGACCCACGCCTGTTAGGAAATCGAGCGCCGCTCCGAATTATCCCTCCGGGAATTTTGCGACCGATGGCAAGGATTTACCCCCCGGGATGCTCGATTCGCCGCTAAATAATGTCTATGTCACCGGGGAAATCGGGTTCGTGTACGGCCAGTGGAGCGGGAAAGGGAACGGCGATTACATCGGGAGTTATATTTGGGGTCAGGCCGGCAACGATAAATTCCAGATCACAGCCGGCGGCTCGTTCGAGAACTGGAGCGGCAACTCACCGAAAATTCGCGGCTATCAATTTTCGCGATAGC
>JBLMXH010000329.1:0-13118 GCA_050257685.1 Nitrospirota bacterium | reverse complement strand
CCTGCCTCCGGTAGAGGCGTTCTGGTCGATCACGCTTTACGACTCGGAAGGTTTCCAGGTGGCGAATACTCTAAACCGGTTCGCCGTGAGCAGTTGGATGCCATTCAAGTACAACGCGGACGGCTCGCTCGATCTTTATTTCCAAAACGAAACTCCTGCGTCCAACAAGGAAGCGAACTGGTTGCCCGCTCCAAAAGGAGCATTCAACCTCTGCATGCGCTTATACGCTCCGAAATCTGACGCGCTGACCGGCAAATGGAATCCGCCGCCGATTACAAAGGCCGAAGGACGTTCTGAGGTAAATCCTCAGTAACAAGGAAGTAGTAGTTCACGGGACGGCGGGCAGGGAACTGCCCGCCCGACCGAAGGATCAATGATATCTTCAGTAACACACTTCGAAATCTATGGAGAGAAGCCGGGCAAGCTGGCCGATTCCGAGGTGCAAAGGCAATTTGCTGGGCTTGCGGCAGTACTCGGGCGCTGATTGTGCCTCACGTGGGCCGATTAACAAGTAAAGCATCAAAGATGATGCGGAAATATGCCGAGCCGTAGCACTCCGAGGACTGCACAGACAACTGCCGATTTGTTTGTTACGGATTTTTTGTCAAAGCCATGTCATCTCCCGACCAGCCTGCGGTATAGGAGTATGTTTGGCCCGCTACTACATTGAGCGTTACTTTCGCCGGCTCTGCATCGGTTCGATTGGGATCCACCCGGACAATGATGGTGTGCTGACCTGCCGGCAAATCGCCGCTGTAGTTATTACCTTCGGAGAAGGTTCCTACGTCCTTACCATCGATTGAGACCACAAGACCCAGATCGGTGCCGAAATTCGCGACCCGATCAATGACCAAATGACCTGAATTTTCCGTCGCGGCACCAGCTTGATTTGCTGCACACGCGGCGATCAGGCCAGCGCACGCGAGACTCAGGATGTGAGTGACTGAATGGTATGTTTTCATAGGTGGTAATTGGTTGGTTGTGAACAAATTCTGTCTCTCCGGTACAAGCACGTCTATGGGACTTTAGGGCCATACGAACAATTTGACGGTTAGGAATGCAGGCGCTGCCCTCGTTTGCTTCCGCTGGTTACCGTGCTGACAAAAAACGCCTGGCAATTCACAACTGCTGACCAGCGATATTTGAAAGTCTAGTCATGCTTGAGTCAGAGGATATGTCTCATAAAATCCACAGCTACGAAGAGCTGAAGCGTCAGCTTCACAACGACCTGCGAACCCAGCATCCCGAATGGATCGAGCCCAACGGCAGGTGTCCCAAATGCGACGAGCGCGAAGCTCGGCTGAAGCGACTATTGGAAGCGGTAGACGCCGGTGAATCGAAAACTGAAGCGCGCCAGCAATTAATACAGCATCAATCAACCCGGCCCTATCCATGAAATTTCTTAGAGAAACGCTGCTTGGGTTGTTAGTCGTGGGCGTGCTCTTATATCTGTATGTTGTTGCTGCCACTACCGCTGTTCTAACTCTGCATCGTTTCCATCGCGTACAACAGCCGGTTCATGATTTGAAAATGGCAAAAACGTGAATCCGTATTGCTGTGTGGCTGAATTCATTAAGCACAGCATAACGCCTTAAGACCAAGGTCCTATTGGACGCGATAGGTGGCTTAACCTAATAGAGAAGGCTTCATGACGAAATCAGTTACGCATTTTGAAATCTACGGTGATGACCCGGCTAAGCTGGCCGATTTCTACCGGAATGTTTTTGGCTGGCAGATCGAGCAAATGCCGGGAGTAAATTACTGGCGTGTTCAGACCGGCTCTACCGAAACCACCCCATTACATGGCGGCCTAACTTACCGCGCAATTCCAGATTTGAATGGCTGGATGCTGTTCGTCAATGTCGATTCACTCGATGAGACAGTCGCGCTCGTGCAGAAACTAGGCGGCTCAATTGTGCGGCCAAAGACTGCCGTGCCCAAAACCGCATGGGTGACAATCCTGTCGGACCCGGCAAAAAACATGTTCGGCGTCTGGCAGGCAGATCCGAAGGCCTTTCCTTTGCCCGAGCCTGACTAAGGCGAACAAAAAAGGTAGTCAGCTGCGGTGGGGGCGTAAAGACGCACAAGCCACACATGAAACGGTGTGAATCTAATACCATTTCATACGTACGCAGGCACTGTAGCCACGACCCTGTCGGCCGTTGTGTATAAGACCGGCCACAGGCCGGTGGTTCAACATTTGGGACAGGACTCTGTGTGCTAGAACCTATCCTCGTGCGCTGTTTTGGGGACCTCCAGGGAAGGCAACCTGGGCAGGCTACCTTCTCAAGGAGATTGCGTCCCTAAATCTAGGCGCTCTCGCCGGAAGCAGCGCCAGCTTCAAATGCTGCTACCCGACGGATGACAGCCTTTTTTACGGCGCCTACCCTGCGACCCGCGCGCCGGGCACGGCGAGCAGTTTTGCGTGCTGCGCGGCGCTCGCCTCTCGCAGTCCTTCTCCCGGCGCGACGTTCCGCACGCGCAACTCGTCGTCCCGTGCGGCGCGACTTGCGTGCTGCGCGACGCGCAACGCGTCTTGTTTGACGCTTCGCTCTCCTGGTTTGTCTTTTTGCTCTTGGCATAATTGATCTCCTTTCAAGTCTCTGATTTCCAGACTTTCGGAAACTGTACCTCCTCAGGCTGCCTCTGCGAATAGGACTTTAGGCTTAGTTCCAAGGTCTCATAGACGCGATCGATTACCGTGGCTGAAGATGTCGCCCTCGCCTTCGCGCAAAAATGGTGACGTGCAGGTGAAATCAACGACGTAACCAAAACATCCAACAGGAGAAATTCGAAATGTATTACACTGATAACTCAATCTTACCAGAGTACATGCAGCCGTTGATCATCACGGCGGCTCCATATGGCCCGGCATGGTTGCCCGGCGACGCGCCGGACATCGCTTTGACTTGGGATCAACAGGTGCAGGCCGCTGTGGATTGCTACAACGCCGGAGCCACTATGCTTCACTTCCACGTGCGCAACCCGGCGACGGGTATGGGTTCGTGTGACTTTGACCAGTACAATTATTTGCTTAAGCGAGTGAAAGAAGCTGTGCCGGATATGATCATCCAGGTGGGAGGCTCGATCTCCTTCGCTCCACATACGGCGGACGCCAAAGCGAAATGGCTCGACTACGACACTCGCCACATGCTCACGGAATTAGATCCCAAACCGGAGTTTGTGACCGTCACAACAGGCACCACACTTTGGGACATCGCCTCAATGTTCTCCAAAGAGGACATCAAAGGGACGCACATGGATGATCCCAAGGTGCTTGAGGCATGGTCCGGCATGGTGGTGGACTCGACTCCAGCGTTCTATGTGGAGCACCTAAAACGTCTCCGCGCACACGGAATCCTCCCTTACTTCGTCCCGGCGCACGTTCACCAATGGGAAATCATCGAGCGCCTGATCCGCGCAGGTGTTTACATGGGCCCGTTGAACATGGCGCTCTGCGCCTACGGCGGCGGCACACTCGGCCGCAATCCTTTCGATATGATGCATTTTCTGGAACGCGTGCCGCAAGGGTCTGTCAACACTTTCTGGTCCAGCATGAGAGGATTGATTTCATACTCAGCAATGGCCATCGTGCTCGGTCAGCATGTGCGCGTCGGCAACGAGGACAACCTCTGGGGCGCGGACCGCAAGCGCAAGACCACCGTCGAACAAATTCAGGGTGTCGTGCGCATCTGCGAGGCGTTTGGTCGCAAAGTGGCGACGGCTGAGGAAGCGCGCAAGCTCTGCAAGGTCGGTACCTGGTATAACAGCGTCGACGAAACGCTGCAAAACGCAGGCATGCCGCCCAACCCAACCGAGTTCAACCCCGGCTTCCTCACCTGGCCAACTGACGGGAAGCTAAGGAAAGCTGTAATCGGTGGTGACTCGCATCCGATTGCGGCATGTATGATCGCACCCGAACCGGTTCGCAAAGCGCAAGAAGCCATTATGGCCGGCAAGACGTCACCCGAACCTGTCGGTAAGCCAGCGGAGAAACCGGTGTTGGCTGGTAAGTTTTAACTATTGCCATCTCGTAACGAGTCCCGCCCTTCAATGTGAGGGCGGGATTCCTTGCCGGTCGGAGCGGAAAGATCCCACGTTATGTTGACAGCAGATACTCCGAAGACGCTCGCGACAGGCCCGTGGGAATCGGCAGTCGATCAATTACGCGAGTGGGATCCGAAATGGGCGGAGGCATGCGTCAAGATGACCACCAACCCATGGACGAGCGGAGTTCTGTCGCGCAAGCTCGTTGAATTAATTGGCGTAGGAATAAACGCGGCTTGCACGAATCTCAATCCAGATGGGACCCGCCGTCATATTCGCGGCGCGCTCGACGCGGGCGCAACGCGTGACGAGATTCTGTTTGTGCTCAAGTGCGCGTCGGTAATGGCGATTCATTCATGCAGCCTCGGTGCGCCGATTCTCCTCGAAGAAGCGAAAGCAGCGGGCAAACAACCGGCGCCAAAAGCTGCCGCCTCGACTCCCGCCTGCGACAAGATGAAAGCAATCGGTCAATGGAACACAGGGTGGGATCCGTTCTACCAACTTGATCCGGTTTGGACCGATCAGTTCATGGCAACCGGCGCAGGGATTTACGGCAGCGGCGTCATGTCTGCGAAAGACACGGAACTATTGAGCATCGCCTTGGACGCCTCCTATACACACATGTATGCGCCCGGTACTCGCCGGCACATTCACAACGCCCTTCGCGCGGGCGCGACGATCGAAGAAGTAATGGAGGTGTTGAAACTTTGCGTCGTCCAAGGCGTGCAAGCATGCAATTTAGGCGTGCCAATTCTTGCCGAGGAGCTGGACCACCAACGCGATTCAAATAATGGCTGGCAAACAAACGTAATCGCCTAGACCATGGAATAGGCTGGTTGGACAGGCTGACGAGCTGCTAATAATAGGCCTGACATGGATACATCACACCCGACGCTAAAGCAGAGAGCCTATCATGAGTTGAAGGAGTTCCTTGGCATCGCACTGTATCTTTGGGTGATCCTGGCTCTCTTTCAGCTGTATAGGTCTCTGCTTTTGAGAGAAGAACACATCAGTGCTGTTGTGCATCAGGGTTTCGCGATCATCAATGCACTGGCGCTTGGGAAAGTTCTCCTCATCGCGAAAGCGCTCCACCTCGGCGACTGGGCCGATCGGTGGCCGCTCATTTATCCTACTCTCTTGAAGTCAGCGTTGTTTACCATTGTGCTGGCTTGTTTCAAAATTCTGGAAGACGCCGGGCTGGGGATGTATCGCGGAAAGTCTTTTCAGGAGAGTATCGCCGACCTCGGAGGTGGTAGCTTGAGCGGAATTCTTTGTGTCTCGCTGATCCTGTTCGTGACGCTCATCCCGTTTTTCGTGATCACCGAACTGCAAGGAGTTCTGGGCGAGGGCAAATTGACGCGGCTATTTTTCCGTTCGCGTAATTCGTTCACGATTCCTAACGAGCAATCGTCTGACGCCCTGGCATCCCCTCTCAATTAAGTTGCCGCATGAACACTGCTGTGACAGCCCTGATTGTGTTCGCATGTCTGATTGCAGCTGTGTTGCTTGGAAGGGGTCTGCGTCGAGTGCTTCCACAAGAGCATCTTAGCGCGGACTCCAGAGACGTTATTAAATTAGCGATTGGTTTAGTTGCGACGATGTCCGCCCTTGTGTTGGGATTGCTGGTAAGCTCAGCAAAGGGCGCCTACGACACCGAACGCAGCGAAGTAATACAGATGGCGGCAAAGGTGGCATTCCTCGATCGCGTGTTAGCTGTGTACGGACCCGAAGCTGCTGAGGCGCGTGCCCACTTTCATGAGGTTGTGAAAGAAGCGATGCAACGAATGTGGCCCGACCGGGCGAGGCATGCGGATCTCTCTCCGAGCACACAAGAAGCCGACATTATGTATGGCGCAGTTCAGGAGCTTGCGCCGCACGATGAAGGACAACGCAAGCTCAAGGACCAGGCGACGACGCTCGCAATAGATCTCGGCCAACTCCGTTCGCTGCTTGTCGCACAGGGCGTTCCTTCAATTTCAACGCCGATGCTGATCATCCTTGTCTCCTGGCTCGCAATTATCTTCCTCGGGTTCAGCGCCCTCGCCCCACCGAACATTACTCCGATGCTTGCATTGATAGTTTCAGCCATCGCCGTTTCAGGAGCGATTTTCTTGATCCTTGAACTCGATCAACCGTTTGGCGGTGTCATCCGGATTTCGAGTGAGCCCATGATCAATGCTTTGAACCAATTCGGGAAATAACAGCATCTCAGTCTAAGGTCCCATGGAAGTGCTTGCCTCGGAGGAGCAGAATTTGCTATACAGCGAGTAACCCGATCCAACCCATGAAAGCATACAATCCAATCATTTACATCCTGAGTCTGGCTTGTGCCGGACTGATTCTGAGTGCATGCGAAACAACCGGCCCTGCGGCCGCGCCGCCACCCAATTCGGGTCATGTGCTTATTTACCGGGTAGCGAACTTCGGGACCGATCTCAGTATGGTCGTGTCTGTTGATGGAAAAGACGTAGGCAGCTTCACCGAGGGCAACAACTATAATGGCTACCTCCCGGCAGGCACGCATCACATTAGTGTCCGAGTTGATCCAAATCGCACCGGTGCCCGTTCTGGACGGAAGGCCCTCACAGTGCAATCCGGACAGACCTATTCCTATACCGCAGCGTGGTCGGGAGGGAATTTGAAGTTGATAAGGAATCCGTAAAAAACTTTATCTTGTCGGGGAAGTGAATCTCCCGATACGCTGCTGGGGATCGCCGAAACGCTGGCGGAGAATTGCCGACAGCTCTTGGCTAACCAGACAGATAAGTCCAGCGAAATGAACATATCGAATTGCGAACGCCAAATCCGAAACCGGACAACACCGGTCAGCTCTAACTGCAGGAAATTAGCACGGCGTTGTTACTGTACTCTCCGACTCGGGCCAGCGCTGCGTATTGCCAGCATCATGGTCGTCATCGTTTTTCTTGGCCTCTCGTGTTCGGCAGCATTTGGCGCTAATCCCGCCGAAGAGATGGCTAAGGCGGGAGCTACTGGCGGGATCGATCCCAAGGGGAATTCGTGGGTGTCGATCCAGAAAAGTATCGAGCAGTTCGCGCATCCTTCCTTTATCCTCCGACTCTTCCTCAGCCTTACCCTGGCAGTAGGCTGCGCCTTTGCGATCGCATGGCACCCGCGCCGCGCGTCACTCCGGGATCCGCTGAGAGACTTCGAGGAACGCAAGGCACTGATACTGCTTGGCGTGGTCGGCGCCGTGGTTGCCGAACTAAGTGGAACCAGCCAAACGCTCGCGTTTGTCATCTTCGGCATAGGCGCGCTGTTGCGATTTAGAACTCTGCTGGATAACCCGAAACTCACGGGCAAAGCGATCATGGTTGTGGTCGTTGGACTGGCGTGCGGCATGGGATCGTGGGCCATGGCAGTATTCGTCACAGCCTTTAGCTGGTTGCTGATGTTCTGGCTGGATTCGCATTCGAGCTGCGAGGTAAGAATTCGACTCGGTGACACTGAAGATCCAAGGCCCGTCTTCGATGCTGTGCAGTCCCTGCTTGTCGCACATAAATGCAGGCTGCAAAGCTCCTCACTTTACGAGGACAAAGGACGCATGGTGTTTCTGCTGTACCTTCCAAACGGAGTAGACCCGACGCGCTTGGAGCATGAAGTCAGGTCCAAGCTCCGCAAGAACAATGTTTCCAAGATCAGTGTTGATGTGGTCTAGGCGTCCTTGATGGATTTAAGAGCCGCGAAGTTGAAGATCACGGCGACGCACCGATGCCTTTTTGTTGCGGTTATCTGTGGTTTCGCGCCATTTGTCGTGGCGCACGCTCAAGAAGGCCCGAAGAATTCGGTCGTATTGATTATTCGCCATGCGGAAGACCCCGCCAACGGCCACGGTTTGTCGGATCGCGGCAAGGAAAGGGCTGAAGCATACGCGAATTATTTCCAACATTTCACCGTCGATTCCAAACGTCTGGAACCGAATGCCGTTGTTGTCGCCGCAGACTCGAAGCATAGTCATCGGCCGCGTTTAACGGTCACACCCTTTGCAAAAGCGGCAAACTTGCCGATCGACAACCGCTTTGCGAACAAACAACCCGGTGATTTGGCAGCTGAACTACGTGCAAATTATCAGGGTAAGGTAATTCTCATCTGCTGGCATCACGGCCAAATCCCGGCTGTGCTTCGCGCGTTGGGAGCCAACCCTGCAACGCTACTGCCAGTCGGCAAATGGCCACGAGACGTCTTCGATTGGGTCATCATGGTTAGCTTCGATGAAAACGGTCATGTGATTGTTGAGAGGACGAGACGCATCGCCGAGCATTTGCTGCAAGGCGACTCTCAATGAGCGACTATCAAAACAAGACGACGTCACCGGGCGCGTAACTGCTCACCGCCGGTTTGCCTGGAGAAACCTGACCGAAATGACCCGCGTCATGGCGATCGAGTAACGCCGCTTTGGGTATGCTAGAGTCGGCTGGACCGGAAGGCTATGTAATCAGGAGACTCAACCACGTGGACGCGACCGGTGGCACATCTCAGTCCCGATGGGAAGTGATCGAAATTATCGAGGCGCTTATCCTCGCTCTCGTCGCCGTTGCTACCGCGTGGAGTGGGTACCAAGCGGCGGAATGGGCGGGAAGGCGCGCTGAAAATTACGCGAAAGCGAACCGGCTACGAGTTACTGCCGAAGGGCTTGCTACTGTGGCAGGTCAGGAGCGGATCTATGATAGTGATACCTTTGATAGTTGGCTCGCTGCCAAGCTTGATGGCAAAACCGAAACGGCGGATTTCTTCGAGCGGCGCTTTCGCGATGAGTATCGACTTGCATTCGCAGCCTGGATGAAGACCGATCCATTTAACAACACGCAAGCCCCTCCCGGTCCGATCTTCATGTCCGCTTACCACAATGCCAAGCATGAGCAGTTTCTAAGTTTGACGAAGCAAGCCGCAGAGGTCGCAGAGCAGGGCACAAAATCTGGAGAGACCGGAGACCAGTATGTACGGATCACGGTTCTGTTGGCGACTGTGCTCTTGATTACAGCAATCGGGCAACGCTTCCGTTTCAAATCCGTCCGCATTGTCTTTATGATTCTTGCCTCGCTATTACTCTGCCTGCCGTTTTGGCAATTGCTGATGCTCCCCCGCATCTAAATTTTCACCATTAGCCGGTAGCGCTCATTCACTTCCTCCGCCCAAAGGCGTACGACTAAAGTCTTATATCCGCTTAGAGCCGAACTGTGCATTTTTCGATTTTACGTTTGGGCGCCACGCCGTGCGGCGGATTAGATGGGCATCGCGCGACTCCAAGAATCAAGTCCGACCGAAAATGAATTATCAGAGTTTCTTCGTTAGGCTTGTGCGGCTGCGATCAAGTTCTCGTCAGGCGGGTTAGCGTTTGGCAAAGTGACAAAGCGGCGACCAAGGTGTGACGAATGTGCAACAAAAAAAATCTAACGACAAAAGCATTGCATCGACACATACGTCTGTGGGGAAATCGATCGGCAAGAGTTTCAAGTGATCATTGAAATCAAACGGAACCAAGAACAAAGAGAATGAAACATGAAAAATAAAGTTAATCACACGTTGACTGTGCTGATCGCGCTTGCCGCGGCCATATGCGTGGCCAGTCCGAGTCAAGCTGCAGACAGCAAACCGAACATCGTATTCATCATGGGCGATGACATTGGTATGTGGAATATAGGCGCCTACCACCGCGGGCTGATGGCTGGCCGCACACCGAATCTCGATCGGCTGGCCAAGGAAGGAATGTTGTTTACCGACTACTACGCCGAGGCAAGCTGCACTGCAGGTCGGGCGAACTTCATCACAGGCGAACTGCCCATTCGCACTGGGATGACCACAGTTGGCCAGGCTGGAGCCAAGATGGGTATACCGGCTGAGGCTTGCACGATTGCGACGGCGCTTAAAGCCCAGGGCTATGCCACTGGCCAATTTGGAAAGAACCACTTAGGCGATCTTAACGAGTTCCTGCCTACCGTTCACGGCTTCGATGAGTTCTTTGGGTACCTTTATCACCTGGATGCGATGGAAGATCCGGCGCATCCTAATTACCCGCAGAACCTGCTGGACCAGGTTGGCCCACGTAATATGGTCCATAGCTGGGCGAGCGACACGGATGACAGCACCGTGATGCCACGCTGGGGAAAGATTGGAAAACAGAAGATCGAAGACGCCGGCACCCTTTATCCCGAACGAATGAAGACCGTGGACGACGAGATCCTCGATTGGACGCTCAAGTTCATGGACAAAGCAAAAGGCGCGAACAAGCCTTTTTTTGTTTGGCTCAACCCCACACGTATGCACATCGTCACCCATCTCTCAGATAAGTATGAGAAGATGCGGAATTCGGAAAACGGTTGGTCTGAAGAAGAAGCCGGCATGGCCCAACTCGACGACGCCGTTGGGTCGGTAACGAAGTATCTCAAGGATAACGGGCTGGACAATAACACCATCGTCGTCTTCACCACTGACAATGGCACCGAACTGTTCACCTGGCCTGACGGCGGCACGACACCGTTTGCGCAATGCAAGGGGACGGTGATGGAAGGCGGCTTCCGCGTTCCGTGCATCCTGCGCTGGCCGGGCCATGTGCCAGCAGACTCAGTTCAGAACGGCATCTTTTCTGGCCTGGATTGGTTCCCCACATTTCTCGCAGCAGCTGGCAATTCGAACATCACTGACCAGTTGCTCAAGGGTGTGAAACTCGGTGATCGCACCTACAAAAACCATCTGGACGGCTACAACCAAATGGATGCTATCACTGGCAAAGGTCGGTCCGCGCGTCACGAGATCTTTTACCTCGGAGAAAGCACTGTCGGCGCTGTGCGCATCGATGACTACAAGTACCGATTCATTGACCAGCCGCGAGGCTGGCTGGGTGAAAAGACCCATGTTGACGTCCCGTATTTAATAAACTTGCGGCTCGATCCGTTCGAGCGGCAGGGCTGGCCTAACGATGGTACAAAAGAAGGAGCGCAACAATACTTCGATTGGTTTAAGTTCCAATTTTGGCGGTTCGTGTTCGTCCAGCAGGTAATGGCTAAGGAACTCCAAACCTTCCTGGACTTCCCGCCGATGCAAAAAGGTGCGAGCTTCAATCTCGACGCTGTGAAAGCGGAGATGGCGAAACGAATGCAAGAAGCCGAGGCAGCGAGCAAGGGCCCTGGCCAGTAGCAGGCATCACATTCACAATAGCCGGTCCGCAAGTGCGGCCTGCCATTGCTTCCTCGAAGTAAAAACCAGCTATGAACCAGGGGATAAGACTCGCTAGGATTGCAGCGGTCGCGCTGGGGTTTATAGCGCCAGTTGCTCACGGTGAGGATCCGCTTGCTTCATGGAACGACGGAGCGGCCAAACAGGCAATCATCGACTTCGTTAAGGCCACTACGACCCAAGGTAGTCCGCAGTTCGTGGCGCCCGACGAGCGTATCGCTGCCTTCGATCAGGATGGTACACTCTGGGTGGAACATCCCATGTACACCCAGGTGACGTACTGCTTCGAGCGCGTGCCGGCATTGGTTAAGCAAAAACCAGAACTTAAGAACAAGGAACCGTTTAAAACGGTACTCTCCGGTAACCGTGAAGCGATGGCGAAACTCTCGACGAATCAACTCGTGGAAATCCTCGCCGCTACGCTTAGCGGAATGAGCGTGGACGAGTTCCGTGCCGAAGCAAAGAAATGGCTTGGCGAAGCCAAAGACGCGCGCTGGAAGCGCCCTTACACTGAGCTCACTTATCAACCGATGCAGGAACTATTGCGATACCTGCGCACTAACGGTTACAAGACTTACATCGTCACTGGTGGTGGACAGGACTTCGTGCGCGTCTACGCGAGTCAGACCTACGGCATTCCCCCGGAAGAGGTTGTTGGCACGGCCGGCGAGACGAAGTTCGGTTACGACAAAAACGGCAAACCCTTTCTGACTAAGGAACCGAAGCTGCTTCTGAATGATAATGGTACTGGAAAGCCCGAAGGCATCTATCTGATGATTGGGCGTCGACCTTTCGCTGCCTTCGGCAATTCGACCGGCGACAGACAGATGCTCGAATACACAAAGGCGGGCGATCGCGCGCGACTGGCGATGCTCGTTTTACACGACGATGCCGAACGCGAGTATGCGTACGGTCCTGCGCAGGCATTACCCGATACCAAAATCGGCACGTTCACACAGGCGCTTTACGATGAGGCGAAGAAGGACGGTTGGACCGTCATCAGCATGAAGAATGATTGGAAAGTAATCTTTCCTTTTGAGAGCAACTGAGCGCGATACCCGAACCAATCTGTGCCTCTGTGCATTGCCCTAAAGTCTCATAGCCAATGGCACCGCCAATCTGCATAATCCGCTCCCTGGCGTTATGAAAATCCGCAACACCCCTTTGTTCAAAATCGTGACCCTAACGGCTGCGCTCTTTGCTTTGCCTTTGCAGATACGCGCAGCTAACCCAACCCCAGCCCCCAGCCAGTCCGGCGATTCGAGTTGGCCACGAGAGCGTTATCAGAATGGCAACCAGCTTATTGTTTATCAACCGCAAGTGGATGACTGGAAGAACTTCCAGGATTTGAGCTGGCGCATGGCGGTCTCGCTTAGGCCGAAGAATGGCAAAACAGTGGTAGGCGTTGTGGAAATGAAGGGAACCACGAGCATCGATAACGTCGCCAAACTCGTGAACATCTCGAATCTGCAGATTACAAACACCTATTTCCCATCACTCGACAAGGCCACCGCCGAGAAAATGCAGCAAGCGTTTAAAAGTTTTGTGCCATCAACCTTTTCGATTTCGTTATTTCATCTAATCGCGTCTACGCCAAAGAACGAACCGCCGGCAGGTGTCCAATTAAACAACGATCCACCAAAAATCTTCGTGGGCTACCGGCCATCGGTTCTGCTGAGCGTGAATGGCGAGCCATCGTTTTCTGTAGTTCCAAAGACGAATTTGCAGTTCGTCGCTAACACGCAGTGGCCGCTGTTCTTCGACGAGAGTGCCTCCACCTATTACCTCGCTGTCGGCCAGCAATGGCTGACAGCCAGCAAGCTGGATGGTCAATGGTCGCCTACAACGAAGTTACCGGCCGATATGTCCAAGGTACCGCA
>JBLMXH010000328.1:0-7344 GCA_050257685.1 Nitrospirota bacterium | reverse complement strand
AAACCCTCACGGTTACTGCCTGTGTTTGGCAATTCCCACTGATCGCCGTTGGCATGGCTGCGCTTCTTGTTTGCGCAGTTAGTCCGCGGCTCCCGCTCTGTCGAGTTGCAATTCCCGGCGCAGCGTTTATCGCCAGCATTGCCTACAGCGCCTACCTGATTCAGAAACTCGTTATTAACGGCGTCGAACACTTCTGCACGAATCACAAGATCGATCTCACATCCGCGCCCGCTCTTCTGGGTGTCGAACTTTGTGTTTACGTTGCAGCGACTCTGCTTTTCTTCTCGGTTGAGCGGCCCTTCCTCCAACTTCGGAAACGCATCGCACCCCGCAGGTGAACAAACCAGATCAGGAAAGCAGAAAGGCAGAAGACTACTTCGTCATCTCGTGAATGGTAAGCCCACCTCGCTGAGCGCTTGCTTGCGCAGGTTCCGAAACCTGGCAACCCATTCAAAATTAGTATAGAGCGCATAGCCAGAATCACCTAGGTTCACGCCCGCATGGGAGAGGAACAAAAGTCGAAACTCCGACTGGAGATCGCGCACGTTCTTTTCATCGACATCGTAGGCTATTCCAAATTGCGTATAAACGAGCAGACGGCTCAGGTTGAGAAGTTACGAGAGATCGTCCGCGGGACTGAGCAATTCCGCACCGCTGAAGCCGAAGGAAAATTGCTGCGATTGCCGACCGGCGACGGTGGAGCGCTCGCGTTCCGCAATAGCCCGGAGGCACCGGTGCTTTGCGCCGAAGAAATTGCCAAAGCGCTAAAGAGTCATCCCGAGATTCGTGTCCGTATGGGCATCCACAGTGGCCCGGTTAACGAAGTCACCGATTTGAACGAGCAGGCGAATATTGCCGGCGCCGGCATCAACGTTGCCCAACGCATTATGGATTGCGGTGACGCCGGTCACATTTTGGTATCGAAGCACGCCGCAGAAGACCTCGAGCAGTACGACCAGTGGCATCCTTATCTGCATGATCTCGGCGAATGTGAAAGCAAACATGGCGAACGCCTGCGTGTAGTTAACTTCTACAACCACGAAATCGGCAATCCCGCTCTTCCGGGAAAATTCACTAGGACCGCGACTGCTGGAATGATGCCGACCGCAATCAAAAAGGGCCGCCCCTATTTGATCGCGGTGATGGTGATCGGTGCGTTGATCGTCCTCGGCGCAACCGGCTTATTTTTCACTACACGAGCGGTTCAGATAGCGGGACCCGGCGGACCTGCGTCATCGATCCCGGAAAAAAGCATTGCCGTCCTGCCGTTTCAGAATCTTAGCGACGACAAATCAAACGCTTACTTTACCGATGGCATTCAGGACGAAATCCTGACCCGGCTCTCAAAGATCGCCGCGCTCAAGGTCATATCGCGCACGTCTACGCAAAAATACAAGAGTGCACCCGACAACTTGCGTGAGGTCGGTCAACAGTTAGGCGTGGCGAATCTGCTAGAAGGCAGCGTGCAAAAAATCGCCAATGCCGTGCATGTGAATGTGCAGCTGATTCGCGCCGCGACGGACGAACATGTTTGGGCGGAAAGCTACGACCGCAAACTTGACGATGTGTTCGGAGTCGAAGGGGAAGTAGCGAAAGCGATTGCAGATCAATTAAATGCAAAGCTCTCCGGAGCCGAACAGAAGGCAGTCGCCGAAAAGCCGACACAAAACGGAGCCGCGTACGATGCTTATCTCCGCGGGCTGACCATCGAGCACGACAATTACAATTACGACGCTTACGTGCAGGCCGATCGCAATTACCAGCGTGCCGTGGAATTGGATCCAAATTTCGCCCTCGCCTGGGCTCGAATGGCAATCCTCCGCAGCTTTCTCAATTTCAACGCCATCGACTTGAACACGTACACCGCCGATTCGGTGAAGCAGGCAGCTGATCGTGCGATGTCTCTTGCCCCCGATGCCGCTGAATCGTGGATCGCCCTGGGTTCGTATCGTTATCGCATTTTGCGAGACTTCAACAGCGCGCTCGCCGCTTACGATGAAGCCCAAAAACGACTGCCGAATAGCTCGCTGGTATACCAGTATCGCGGATTCATTCTGCGGCGACTTGGTCGATGGCAGGAAGCCGAAAACAGCTTCAAGAAAGCGATCGAGCTTGATCCGCTCGACGTCCAGTTACTGAGCTCGGTCGGTAACGAGTTTTACCTGTATTTGAAAAAGTTCGACGATGCGTTAGCCAGCTTCGATCGCTCTTTGCAAGTTTCACCCGAAGGCGCAGGCCAGCACGCTAACAAGGCGCAGGTATTACAAGCGGCAGGTCGTCTCGACGAAGCGCGTCAAGAGCTTGCGCTAATCCCGGATGACGTGCTGGACGACTGGGTTGTCGCGGCCCGCATGACCCAGGCCATGTATGAACGCCGTTTCAGTGACGGCGTCAGTATTGCCGAGCGAAAGATAAATTCGCTGGCGCCGAATCAACCGCTCGATTCGTTCGCATGCTTATTCCTCGTGCAAATGGGTCAGTGTCAGGAGTGGTTAGGCCAGCATGAGGCAGCGCGACAGACGTTCGAACGCGCAGTGCGCGAGATCAAACCAACACCGGAAACTGTTGTGCGGGCCGATGCAAACGGTAGGCCGAATTTTCTTGCTCAGGCGTACGCCGGTCTTGGAGAAGAAGAGAAAGCGTTACAGTAGGCCGCGCAGGCGATGAAAGATTATGATGGAGACGCGGTCGATCAGCCGGCAGCTGAAGCAGCGCGTGCGCAGATCCAGGCGCGCTTCGGTGATATCGATTCAGCCATCGCCGCATTGCCTCATCTCCTCGAAGTTCCAGCCGGAATTACATGTGCGGATCTTAAATTCAATCCGCTCTGGGATCCGCTGCGCAAAGACCCACGCTTCCAGAAGCTCTGCCAAAGTCCTGAAAAATGAGCGAAATTCCTGGCCCTCGCTTGTCGTGCCACTCTGTGAACCCTACGATCGCCGCTTTACGGCATCTGCTCGGTAATGAATGGAGCGAATGGGATGAGCGACATAGAAGGTAAAGTGACGAGGGTAGCGGCGAGTGAGCGTAGGCAGCGAACGAGTTTCAAAACTGCTATTTTGTTTATCGCTATAGCGCTGTTGTGCATTCCGTGTCTTACCAAGGCGGAAAGCGCAGATGAGCGGCTCCGAGCTATCTACACGGAGGAATGGAAATGGCGACTCGAACAATTTCCCGGACTGGAAGGAGTCGAAAAACCGGTCGCCGATCGCCTGCCTAAGGTAGATCCGGCGACGCAAGAGATGCGACTGAAGTACTGGCAGGATGTGCTGCAGAAACTCGACAATGTTCCGCGCGCGCAGCTCTCGCCGGAGGAACAGATCAACTACGATGTTTATCGGCCGGAAATTGAGAATTTCGTCGCCGACCAGAAATTTCGTGACTACGAAATGCCCGCCAATTCGGATTCTGCTTTCTGGACGGATCTGGGCGAGACCGCGCGACGACCTTTCAAGACGCTGACGGATTACAAAAACTGGATCGCCGAGATGCGCGATATCCCGCGCTATTTCCGCGAACAAATGGCGAACATGCGAGCGGGACTTAAGCGCGGACTCACGCCGCCACGCGTCACTTTGCAGGGACGCGACAAATCGATCGCCGCCATTGCAGAGGGTAAACCCGAAGACAATCTCCTCTACACCCCATTCCGCGAACCGATCGTTGACGTTCAACCAGCCGAGCAGGACAAGCTCAAATCAGAAGCCGCAAAGGTGATTCATGAGATCGTGCAGCCGGCTTATGCGGCTCTGCTTAAATTTTTCCGGGACGAATATGTGCCGCATACTCGCACCACGCTTGCGGCCGAAGCGCTGCCGGACGGGAAAACGTACTATCGCCAGAAAATCAAAGAGTTTACCACGCTCGATCTTTCGCCCGACGAAATTCATCAGATCGGTCTCGCGGAGGTTGCCAAATTGCATCAGCAGATGGTCGACGCGATGCACGACTCCGGGTTCAAAGGCGAGTTCCCGGATTTCCTCAAATTCCTTCGTGACGATCCGCAGTTCTACGCCAAGACACCGCAGGACCTGCTCAATCACGCCGCCTGGATTGCGAAAGTGTTTGACGGCAAATCGTCGCAATACTTTGGTTACCTGCCGCGGATGCGTTTCACCATCAAACCCGTCCCGGCCAATCTCGCGCCGTTTTATACGTCAGGCCGTGGCGGTCCTGGCATTTATCTCCTGAACACATACGATCTGCCGCATCGCCCCCTCTACAATCTGCCCGCGCTGACCCTGCACGAGTCCGCGCCCGGACACGCATTCCAGATTCCCATCGCGCTCGAGCACAAGAACCAGCCGGATTTTCGGCGGTTCGATTACATTTCCGCGTACGGCGAAGGTTGGGCGCTTTATTGCGAAAAGCTGGGGCAGGAAATGGGGATATACGAAACGCCGTACGAACGCTTCGGCATGCTTGGTTACCAAATCTGGCGCGCCACGCGGCTCGTGGTCGACACCGGTCTTCATTCAAAAGGTTGGACCCGCGACCAGGCGCTCAAGTACATGCACGATTACACCGCGCTGCCCGAACACGAGATCGAAACCGAGGTGGACCGTTACATCGCCTGGCCGGCGCAGGCCCTCTCTTATTATATGGGCGAGCTCGCCATCGTGCGTGCCCGTGAAAAAGCGGAGAAAGCGCTCGGAGCAAAATTCAACATTCGCGCGTTCCACGATGCCGTGCTTGAGCTCGGCTCAGTGCCGTTGCCTGTTGTGACGGCGCGGATCGATCGTTTCATCGCCGAAGACGGCAAAGGTCCTTACCCCGACATGGAGTAGGGGAGCTGTAGCCACGGCCCTGTGGGCCGTTAGTCCCTTGTCTGTTGTAGCCGGCGGCGCTGATGCCGGTTTCTTACTTAGTGCGGTTTGTAGTGATCCAAAAACTTGCCGACGTAATTTCCTTCTTCGCTGCCGTCCGGTCGCACGATGACCCAGTTGTCGATTTCGCTTTCTTTGACGCTGATTGTCTGGCCTGTTTTGTAATTGCGGAGCAGGGAAACTGTTCCGAGCCTGCCGGTAATTTTCTCACCGTCGATCTTGGTAACCGTCAGAAAGGAGTCTTCGCGGTGGCCTTTCGAATCCTTGAGTCGTATACGGACTGAAAAACTATACCCGGGCGGTAGACCAGCGAGGAAGCGAGCCTTTGCTGCCGGGTACGTTGCGCGAGCCTTTGCGACGTATGGCGCAATTGCCTTGTCATATTCAGCAAGCTGTTCCTTCGTCGCCTGGAATGGTTTATCGACCGGAGCGTTCTTTTCTGCTTGGCTGTGATTAGCAACGCCCACTCCGTCTACCCAATTATCCTCTGGCGGCTTGGGTAGAGTAGTGATCGCGCGGAGTTTCTCCCCGACACACTGCGCCATCGGAATGTTCGCCGACCAAACTAGGCGTTTCACGCGTCCGTCGGCACCAATGACAAATGCAATGGCACCCGGTTCCAAGGTGTCCGGTGTTTTGCTTGTGCAAGTCTTCATCGCCGGCAGCAACGTTGGCTCGATCGCCTTGAGAAATTGATCCTCATATTGGCGCGCTCATTTACTGTTTCGCTTGGCGCGAGATTGTTTTAGCAGCGCCTCCACCTCTTTTGCCGGCGCAGGGCCAGCAGAGATCGCCGCGGGCGATTCCCTCCAGGTAAAGATTGCGCTCAGCAAAAATCCGACAGTTGCTATTCTGCTACAAAGCATCCACCGCACTTTTTATCCGCCATTCGATGGTGATAGAAGCGCAGAAATTAGCTTTTCAGTTGAGCTTCCCAAGGATTTTGCGCCACAGCCGAAACACATCATAAGTCGCTTATGCTTCATCTTTCGATGTATGCATTGTCGGGCAGGCGTCACGCCTGCCGCTCGCTCGAAAAGATGACGCAGGCGCCGAAAGATATCGGTGATACGCAGGGTTACTCGAAAGCTTGATGCGAATTTCC
The DNA here is from genome assembly GCA_050257685.1 of Nitrospirota bacterium. GTDB lineage: Bacteria > Verrucomicrobiota > Verrucomicrobiia > Chthoniobacterales > UBA10450 > Udaeobacter. Next base: position 1,413 of record JBLMXH010000328.1, on the reverse strand, counting down.
GGCAACCGCTCGCCCGAGCATGATGAACCAAAATTGCGTCTCGACTTCCTTTGCGGTCCGAACTGACACTTACTGCAAAGGCAGAACATTATGAAAAAACAAATTAATCCCTCCATCCAAATGCATTTTATCGCACGCGCGTTTTATCTGATGCCGTTGGTGGTTTGCGCGATCCCGTTTGCTTTGGCCCAGCAAATCCCCGCAAACCTTCGACCACAGCCGCGGCAATACCAACAAGGTGCCGTGAGGCCGGCTCCACGCCGAGGTTTTGGAACAGATGAGTCGGTGACATGGCAGAACAGTCCGGTTCATGATCCCAAAAACCCTGCCAGCCCGTTGGCGCCCCCATTAGAGTTGAAGTGGCACCGCGATTTCAGCGCCAGCGGCGTGAACACCATCTCATATCCTTTGATCGCGGGAGGCATGGTCTTTGTCACAACCGCGAACACGAACGGTAGTTACGGCAACACACTTTGGGCGCTCGATGAAAATAGCGGGATGACAATCTGGTCGGAGGATCTTCCCGGAACATATTTTTTTGCCGATGCGGCGTACGATTCCGGGAAAGTCTTCGTAGTAAATTTTGACGGGCTAATGGAAGCATTTGACGCCGCGAACGGAAGTCCGCTCTGGAGCGTCAATCTCCCGAATCAGTACGCGTTTACGTCGGCCCCGACGGCCGTCAACGGAACGGTGTTTGTTGGAGGTGCCGGAAGCGGTGGAACCGTTTATGCCGTCGATGAGACAAATGGAGCAGTGCTTTGGATGATGCCGGTGGAGAACGGCGATTCCAGCTCGCCAGCGGTCACGGGAGGAAACGTTTACGTTTCCTACGTCTGCCCGCAGTCATACGCTTTCAATGCCGCAAACGGTCAGCAACTGTGGCACCACGCTGGCTGTTGCGAAGGAGGCGGTGGGGCGACGCCTGTTGTACATGACGGGCGAGTATATGTGCGGGATGATTTTTGCGATCCGACAACTGGTCTCGTGCTGGACGCCAATACCGGAGACCCGATTGGAGGATTCGACTCCGATACGCCACCGGCTTTCATTGGCGATCTCGTTTTGTACTTCCACAACCAGACTCTTGTTGGAGTTGATGTGCCCAGTGGACAGCAATTGTGGAGTTTTGCAGGAGACGGTGATCTCTCGTCAGCGCCGCTCATTGTGAACCAGACAATTTACATTGGCGGCAGTTCCGGCACGCTCTATGGCCTTAACACCAGCGGCCAACAGATATGGAGCACGCAGGTTGGCGCCCCGATTCCATTTCCCGGAGAAGGGAACGCCATTTTGACAACTGGTTTGGGATCGGGAGATGGCCTTTTGATTGTTCCGACTGACAGCGTTCTCTTCGCCTACGGCGCATGCAACGGAAGATGTGCACCCCAGCCGAGACGTCGGCCTACCCCC
>JBLMXH010000327.1:0-7019 GCA_050257685.1 Nitrospirota bacterium | reverse complement strand
GGCGTTTCTGTGAAACGCCGGTTTCCCGAATCGGCGTCTGATGCAGACGCCCTACAATAGATAACCTGATAAGTAACTGAGATGAAGGCGCTAATCCTTGTCGATCTTCAGAACGATTTTCTGCCGGGTGGCGCGCTTGCCGTGCCGCACGGTGACGAAGTCATTCCGATTGCCAATAAACTGCAGAAACGTTTCGAACTCGTCGTCGCGACGAAAGATTGGCATCCACCAGATCACGGCAGCTTCGCCGCAAATCATCCCGGTAAAAAGCCCGGGGATCGAATTTTGCTCGACGGCATCGAACAAATCCTCTGGCCGGTGCACTGTGTTCAAAACACCCATGGCGCAGAGTTCGCGCCCTCGTTCGACACCAGCCGCATCGCGCACGTTTTCCACAAGGGAACGGAGCCAAACATCGATAGCTACAGCACGTTTTTTGACAACGCGCATCGCCGCCACACCGGGCTCGCTGATTATCTAAAGAAGCGATCGATGAAGGACATCTACCTTATGGGTTTGGCGCTGGATTACTGCGTCAAATACAGCGTACTCGACGCGCGCCAACTCGGATTAAACACGCATGTCGTCGCCGACGGTTGTCGCGGCATCGAATTGGAACCTGGTGATGTCGATCGCGCGCTTCAAGAAATGGAAGTTGCCGGAGCAAATCTCATCAAAAGTAGCGAACTGTAGCATGAGTCGCTGACTCCGGCAGTCCCGAAAGCATTCGCGGCTGCAACTACGCTTGTTCGTGAGTAAACAGGTTTGGCGCGGATGGAACGCGCCAAACCCATTGTTGTTTAAACGTTCGATGTCGTCGCAAGAGTCGGGAGCTTTCACTGTGGCAACCGTGTCGCCGTTCCCACACCTAATCCCGCGCCACTGCCAGCCCCTCCCGCAATCTGGGTGGTCCAAATCTGCTGTGCGCCGGGCCCGACGTAGATGTTGAAGCTTGGGCCGTCGGTAATTGAGATCGTTCCCGTGCAGTCTGGTGCGACCGTATAGGTTCCTACCCCTCCGGTGGCATCGATAATAATGAAGCCTCCGATGTTGACAGTGCCGAACGCATTGATCAGCGTACCATCTCCATTGAACCGGGTGCCTTGCATAATGGCTTTCGGTACCAGATTTCCAGCGACGTTTTGGTACCCGTCGAAGGTCCACAGATATAAGCCCTTTAAGCTGCCCACGTTGCAAACTTGCGCGTCGGCTGCCGCCCGCGCGACAGTGGACGTGCCCGGCGCCGTGGTGGCAACCAAGCACACCAACGCACAGGCGAAAGCGAAGGAGCTCATTATGATCTTGGTTAACTTTGTTTTCATAGTTGTTGTTTTCTTTCTGTTGAGGTTTTCTCGTTTTGGCCTTCTGTGATTCCTCGTTATTGAGTGTCATTTCTGGCCGTTCACTGAGGTACAGAACGGAAACCAGCGCGCGGTTACGCGGAAATGCGGAAACCTTAATAGCCGCGGATTACGCCGATGACGCGGATGTGATTTTTAAACAGAAGGAAACGAAGACAGCGAAAACTAGGTTTAGGTCCGGTGGAAGAGAGCGTTAGAATCTTTTCTTTAGCTGGACGTACCAGAAACGGCCTTTGATTGTGGCTAGCGATTCGTCGTAGCCGTTCTCAAATGCGCCGCCCACAAACGGCGGGTCCTCGTCAAACACATTCTGTACCCCGAGCGAAATCGTGGTGTTATTTAGCCACGCGCGCCATCCAGAGAAATTGTATTCGGCTGTCGATACAGGCATGAGGGCTTTCTCTTTGCCGTCCTTCATCGTGACATTCTTACCGCCGTACTTGGCAAGGCCAGGCACCTCGGCTAGGCCAGGCGGCGGCAAATTGAATGTGTGCGATGCAATTAGATCGAGCGTAATCCACTCCCGCACTTTCCGCGCGCGCCAAGGCAAAGACCCACTTCTCGGCGTTTGTGGCTTAGGAGGTGGCAATAACCCAAATGCAGTTCCTAGACTGAGATTGTCATCTTCGTATTGGCCGGTGTAGTGGACAACCGCGCCAATATCCAAACCCTGCATCCAGGTATCAGCTGGGCCGTCGTAGAACAGACTGAAATTGGCGCGGCTCCACGGCAGCGAACCGGTCAGGCTGACTCCTGGTGGTATGACTTCGCCCGCGATACCAAATCGTTTTGTAGTAGGCAAAATCTGAAGCTCAGCTCGAGAGAGCCACGTGCCGTTGATCGTTGCGGTCAGTCTGCCAAAATCGCCATGGCTAAAAATCGAAGAATCCAGAGTATAGATGGCTTCGTAGTCGAGACCTTCAAAGATTGCGCCTGTGAGATTTTCGTTGGGATCAATGACCACAATGATTCGCCCGGGACTGCCTGGACTTACAGGGGGACCACGGATAATCAGACCGGGGATATTATTCTCGATGATAAATTGTGCACCGAGGAACGACGTGATCGATCGCATATCAATATGCCACCAATCCGCGCTGAGCGTGAGGCCTTTGAGCCATTTCGGACTGTAAACGGCACCGTAAGACCATTCATAGGCCACCTCCGGCTGTAGGCTGGGATTTCCTATAACGCGTACCTCGAACGGATAGAACTGGCGTAGTAATGGGTCGACAGCCCCGGCGAAGCTCTGCGTGGAAGCGGGTGAAATCTCCGATAGAGCCGGCGCATGAAACGCCTCGGTATAGCTGCCACGCAAGGTAAGGGCACCGATATATTTTGGATCCAGCGGTTGCCAGCGTACCGAGACCTTTGGCTTCTGCGCATTATACTGGCTGTGCGCCGCCGGCTGAAATGGGAAGGCTCCAGAAGGCAGAACTGCGGAGGTGTTCTGGCTGTACCACTCCTCTCTTTCGGCAAAGTCAACCTCGAAGCTGTAGAAACCGGGGAAGTTCCACGTCGGACTCGTGAAGGGTATCCGCACTTCTTGGTAGATTGACCAAACGTCCCGGTTTACTCGTGCGCTTCCGCCATCTGTCGAGCCAATCGATTGAAAGGTGGTATTGAGCGAGTCACGAGTGCGCATCCACCTCGGCGCGTCATATTCACCACCAAGGGCAAAGGAGACAGGGCCAGCGGGAAGCTTGAACAGATCGCCGTTAATGGTGACGTAACCTATAGGTAACTCATGTTCGCCCGAGTTATGCAGGCTAACATAAACTCTGCTTCTGGCCGACCTAGTGTTCCGAGCATTGAAATTCAGGAACGGATCAAATGCCGTTGCTGGGTTCGTATCCAGAAGCGCTTCGCGCAACCCGGGCTGACTGACCACGCCCACGGACAAATCCTGCCCTTCATTCCGAGAATAACGAAAACCCAGCTCCCAATTCCACGTCTTGAAATAATCGCCAAACTCTCCCATTTCCCCACGGAGGCCAACGTCGAACAAGTAATCGTGGTAACTGAATTTTTCGTGTCTCGGACCGGTGTCGTTAACGCCGCGAAACAGAACTCCGGTAGTTACGGGAAGATCGCTTCCGTCGGGAAAGAAATTTGGAATGGTCGCATCTGCGACCGTAAAGGGGTTAAACGGATTCCGAAGTGGCACACTGATTCCGGCGAAATTAAACCCTATGTTAGTGCCTGGGGTCTTGAATGGATCGGGCGAAAACGGCACAGCTGCCAACGACGCATCGAAAAATGAACGGACACATTTAAAGTCGGCAAACACCGTCAGGTATTTGTCGCACAGATCGCGCGTGAACGAACCGTAGAAGGCCTGCCGATCAGCCGGCGGAAGCGCTGCGGTTACGGCCGCGAAATTATAAAAGAAGTAGTCGCCGCCGCCCTTATAATCAGTGCCGAATTGTGGCAGGAAAAAGCCTGCATTCGGGCCGATGACACCCGGGGCGCCTGGATACGCATTGGGATTGATGGTGCCGGGGGTCCCCGGTTGAAAGCCCAAGCGAATAAAGAAAGGAAGATACGGTCTCTTATAAAATGGCGAAGTCGCCGCATTTGGTGCTGAGTGGGGAAGGGGCGTGTTCACACCGGGTAGCGGTGTACCGCCGGGACCGAAAAAAATGCCCGGTAGCAGCCTGAGGCCTCCGTTAGAAAAAATGCCGCCAGGTTTAATCGGAGTGCGAAAATCGGTTCCTCCCCAAGGTATATAAAACGCGTTAGCCGACAGGTCCCGGTCACGACTGAAGAGACCGCCAGTACGCTCCCAGAAATCGGCAATGACCACAATCTCCGTCTTATCATCTCCCGTGCCGGCTTTGATCCATGCCTCCCACTCGCCCATATCATTTGACGCTCCCAAGTTTGTGTTCCCGTAACTGCCCCCGATCTCCAGCCCACGAAACTTGTGGACCAAAAAGAAGTTCACCACACCGGCGATCGCATCGGAGCCGTAAACAGCCGATGCGCCATCCTTCAGGATGTCGATGTGATCGATCATTGGGAAGGGAATCAGGTTAATGTCCACACCTCCGCTGAACCCGACGGCATTCAACGAACCAAGGGCGACACGTTTTCCGTCAACCAGCACCAGGGTTTCTTTGGGCAACAAGCCGCGCAGGTTGAATTGAATAGTGCCGTCCCCGCTACCGTTCTGGTTAGTGGTACCACCCGACTGCTGTGGCAGAAACGTTTGCAGGTCTTGTGCATTGCGAATGCCCAATTTTTCGATGTCTGCCGGACGATATGTATCGACCGGGTTAGGACCGACCTCTTGCGCTGTGGGAATGTTGGAACCAGTGACAATGACTCGTTCCACTTCAGCCGTTGCGCCCTTGGTCACCTGCGCCGCAGGCGCAATCGCTTGAGCGGAAATCGTTGGGACGATCAACAGGCTAGCACTGACAATAGCCGCGACGGCGGTTTGAGTTCTCGGGGGTACGTTTACGCTAGCTTTCATCGCCAGTTCTTCTGGCCGCGACGAGTCTGGGAGACCAAACCGAAGACATGCAAGCTAAATCGAGACTAGAGGGATTTCACAAGTGTTGTAGCCACCGGCCTGTGGCCGGTCAACCTCAGCGCTGCCCTTCACACTAATGAAGACGGCCCACAGGGCCGTGGCTACACAAGGAGGCCACGGAACGAAAACCAAGTGTTATTTGGAAACCGTTTCTTTTGGCGCTAACGAGGCAACGATTTTTTCAAAGCGCGGATCGCCGCGCAAGGGATCCCACACCGGACTCAACCGCAAATTGCCATAGGTGTGAGTGCCCGGAGCTTTGGCTAATCCTTCAAGCTGCTGAACCGCCAATTCACGTTCGCCTATCCAGGCACAGATCATAGCAAAGCACATCTGCACGTATGGGTCAGTGAATGAATCTTTGGTCCTCGACCCAAGTTCGATGGCCCGGCGACCTTCGTTCAATGCCTCTTCGCTTTTTCCCAAGCCTGCATCGATCAGCCCGATCTCGGCAAGCAGGCCTGCATTATCAGGATGATCGCGGATCTCTTCCTGCTGTTGTGCGCGTGCCCTCATGAAACCCGCGTGTGCGGAAGTTTCGTCTCCTGTCAAACGGGAGACTACACCCATCCAAAAATCGCGGCCAAGATAGGGAGGAAGGCTCCACTCAAGCGAATTCTTCTGGGCAAGCGCCGGCGCAAGCTTGCTGGCGGTGTCCCAATCGCGATCGAATAAAGCAAGAGTGTAGCGCTGGCCCGTCATAAATGGATCTTTCTCGGATCCAGGTTCATTGGTCAGGATCTTTTCAATTGCAGCGCGAAAAGGTCCTGTGTCTGCTCGCCGGTATAACTCGATGGAAGCGCGAAAAATCCGACCTGGCCTGCGCTCCGGATGAAGCGCAACGATGCGATCCATAATTTTGGTGTGTTGGTCATACTCGTGCAACCACAGGTAAGTCGACCCTAGGTTAATCAGGTACGGGAGGTTTCGAGGATCGAGCTCACATGCGCGCTCAAGATTACTTATAGCATCAGGCCAGCGACGCTGAGTGCGGTCCATGGACCCAGCTAACTCATAAACTTGGGGATTATTGGGTAAACTTTGTTGAGCCAAGGCAAGTTCCCCGCGCGCGCGGTCAAAATCCGAATAGCCCCAAAAAAGGTGCCACGCCAGCGCGAGGTGCGCTTCCCCCGAATCCGGCCTCAACCGAAATGCAGAATCTATGGCTGACTTTGCCAGAGCCAGGCGCTCAGGGCTGTTTCCCATCAAGTCGTGCGCAAAGGCTAGCTGGCAATAGGCGAGAAGGAAGCCAGGATCACGAGCAACTGCCTTGTTAAGCAGCTCCACAGCCTCAGGAAGATTGCTGTCTTTAAAACTTTTCCATGAAGAATTCTCTTCGCTCGCTGGACAGTTTCCGCATCCGCTTGACGTAAAGGGCACCTGGGCATTGTAAATCATGGACACAGCACGAACGTAAAAATCATAAGCGACAAGGTCCTGAGTTGGTCTTTCTTCAACAGACGCCTTTTCACTGGCTGACAGCTTGGCATGAAGGCGCTCGGCGACCGTTTGTGCGATCTCGCTTTGGATCACAAACAGATCGTTCAAATCGCGGTCGTATTCCTCAGCCCAGACGTGCGTGTCGGTGCGCGTGTCGATCAACTGCGCGTTGAGACGAAGGTGCGTGCCCGCTCTGCGGACGCTACCTTCCAAAACATGCGATACCCGCAGATCATTTCCGATCTGACGAAGATTTCGTTTGCCGCGGTAATCCATGACGCTGGTCCGGCTGATGACCTTCAGATCACCGATCTTGGCGAGCTTGGTCAGAATGTCGTCCTGCAAACCATCGACAAAGGCCGCATTCTCTTTCTGTTCATCCAGATTTTCAAATGGCAGAACGGCGATTCCAGTTGTTACGGGTTGCCGGACAAATTCGCTTTTCCAAATGATCACAGCTAATGGAGCTGCCAGCGCCAGCAACATTGCGGCCATGATTGAGATGCTTGGATTACGTCGCACCCATTTCACGCTGCGCGCGAGCAACCCCGTGCGCCGCGCTGTAATTGGCTCGTAATTTAGCCAGTGTTGCAAATCCTCAGCCAGCGCGAGCGCCGATGAGTAACGTCGTTTTGGATCTTTTTCCAGACACTTGAGGCAAATCGTAGAGAGATCGCGAT
>JBLMXH010000326.1:0-3968 GCA_050257685.1 Nitrospirota bacterium | reverse complement strand
CGGGATCTTTCAATTCTAGATTTTCCAACCGCAAACGGTGCGTGGATTCCTGATACCAGTGCGGCTGCCTTAGCGAAAATCAATGAGTGGCGGGATGCGCGTGCCTTGTCAGACGTGAGTGCATTTCAAATATGGCTACAAATGCTGCATCGGTTTGTGGCCTTAATCATTGCGATAGCGATTATCTCTTTCTGCATTCGCGTCTGGAGAGACGTGCGCGGTCTCGATGCTCTCAAGCGATTGTCTCTCCTTTGGGTAATATTGGTCGTTTGTCAGATTTCGCTCGGCGCCTGGGTGATCTGGAGCAATAAGGCCGCCGACGTCGCCACTACACATGTCGCTCTCGGCGCGATAATGCTATCTTTTGGTGTGAGCATCAGCGCCATTTGCTGGCGAATTTTCCAAACTGAGATTGACAGCGCGCGACCGCCTGGCGCCCCCCACAGCGAACCAATTCCTGCATGAAAACGGCCATGGTCGATACGGCAGTCGCGTCGTCGCGCCCCAGCGTCCTTGGTGATCTCGCCGAGCTTGTCAAAGCGAGACTGACGCTGCTTGTTTTGGTGACGACGGCGGTGGGTTTTTATCTCGGAGCGGAACCGCCGATTGATTATTGGGCTCTCTTCCACACGGTTTTTGGAACCGCAGCGGCAGCAGCAGGTGCCGCTGCTCTCAATCAGTGGTGGGAACGCCGGGTCGACGCGCTCATGCGGCGAACAATGACGCGGCCGATTCCAGCGGGGCGCATGGCGCCGCTTCAAGCGCTGTTACTCGGCGCTGCGCTGTCGGTTTTCGGAGTCGCTTACCTTGTCATTGTTTGCAACGCGCTGAGCGCAGTGCTCGCGGCAGTCACCATCGTTATTTACATTTTCGCGTACACACCGTTGAAGCGCGCTAGCACGGCTAACACTGCTGTCGGCGCAATTCCGGGCGCCATTCCACCGATGATCGGCTGGGCGGCCGCGCGTGGAGACATCGGAGCGGGGGCGTGGAGTCTTTTCGTGATCGTCTTTTTATGGCAGATGCCGCACTTCTTCGCTATCGCGTGGATGTGCCGCGAAGATTATTCACGCGCCGGGTTCCGGATGATTTCAGGCGACGATCCCAGCGGTGAACGCAGCGCTAGTCAGAGTGTGTTTTTCTGCATTCTGCTTCTGGTCCTCGCGGGTTTGCCCGCCTTTGTTGGAATTGCCAGCTACGCGTATGAAGCAATCGAGCTTGTGCTTGGTGGTTTATTTATCGCCGTGGCGATGCGGTTTTTGCGGCTGCGCACGCCGAGCGCTGCGCGCTTGCTGTTCATTGCATCGATTGCGTATCTTCCGCTGCTTTTGGCGGCATTGGTCGTCACAAAATTATGAACACGACTTCCGTTACACTAAACCGTGCGCCGTCACGCAGCGGTATTGTCTGGAAAGTGACGCTCATCCTGATCCCGCTTATCACACTGGGGATACTGCTCTGGTTGCGAAATGTCGAGGTGTCAGCGCTGCGTCAGCGGACAGTTTCCACTTACGGGATGGTGCCCACTTTTCAGCTTACGAATCAAAACGGACAGGCGTTTGGATCAGGACAATTGGCGGGTAAAATTTGGATCGCCGATTTTATTTATACAACGTGCCCGGGACCGTGCCCGATGATCAGCAGCCGGATGAGCGAATTGCAGAAGCCGCTGGAAAAAAGTGACGTGCATTTGGTTTCGTTCAGTGTCGATCCGGACAAGGACACACCGACAGTCTTGCGTGATTATGCGGCGAAATTGCAGGCGCAGCCCGGACGGTGGGATTTTCTTACCGGACCAAAATCCACAATCTACAAAATTTCCCATGACGGTTTCAAACTTGCGGTGTCAGACGGAGCCGATGCGCAAGGACTTCCGGTTCACAGCACGCGCATGGTGCTCGTCGATCGACGCGGTCAAATCCGCGGCTACTACGACGCGACGGAACCAGACGCAATAACGAAGCTGGTTGCTGATACCAACCATTTGCTCCGCGAGCAACCGAAATGATTATTAACACCGGCCTTCAGGCCGGTGCTGAAGCATTCGTTGTACAAAACCGTTTCAATGGCTTTACGCCACCATAATTCACAAGCCGTTGAAACGGTTAACGATCCCTGTGAGTTTCGATACACACCGGCTGAAAAGCCGGTGTTAATGACAAGTTTTGCTATCGAAATTAGCCGACCGGCTCGGGACCAGCGCTGGGTCCTTCATCACAAACTGTGCGGAGATAATCGCGGTACTCGTTCTTCGGTAATCCTTCGATGATGTTTTCGAGATCGGATTGGCTGATGAAACCCATTCGTAGCGCGATCTCCTCGAGGCATGCGATCTTCAAGCCCTGCCGATGTTCGATCGTGGCGATATAATTGCCGGCTTCGAGCAGTGTCGTTGTGGTTCCGGTATCAAGCCATGCCATACCACGACTGAGTAGTTTCACGTGAAGTTGGTTCTGGTTCAGATACAACAAATTCAGATCGGTAATTTCCAGTTCGTTCCGCGCGGATGGGCGCAATGTCCGACACAGATCAACGACCTGGTTGTCGTAAACATAAAGTCCCGGGACAGCGAAAGAGCTTTTCGGTTGTTTTGGTTTCTCCTCGAGACTGATGGCTCTGCCGTTACTGTCGAACTCGACTACGCCATATCGCTCAGGGTCGCGAACTTGATAACCAAAAATGCATGCACCACGCTCGATCGCGAGTGCGTCACGATAGAAGTCGAGTTTTCCGTAAAAAATGTTGTCGCCTAAGATGAGCGATGCGCCGGAGTCGCCTACAAATTTAGCCCCGATCAAAAATGCCTGCGCGATTCCTTCCGGCTTCGCTTGCGCGGCGTATTCGATCCGAATTCCGAGCTGTCTGCCATCGCCTAGATAATCCTGGAGCATCGGCAAATCTTTCGGCGTGGAAATGATTAGCACCTCACGCAGACCGCCGAGCATCAGCGTGGCCAGCGGATAGCAAATCATCGGCTTATCGTAAATCGGCAGCAGCTGTTTACAGACAATTTTGGTCAACGGATACAGACGTGTCCCTGCGCCGCCGGCGAGCAGAATGGCTTTTTTCATTCCTTTGATAGCCCGCGAATCACGCGAACTGACGCGAATAAATTAAAGACAGACATCCGAAAAGTCGGTCTTCGCCTTAAGGCGCTGGGTCCTCGCAATACGTTCGTATTCCAAGCCCGGATAATGTCCAAAATTTACGAGAAGACCAAGCTCGAAATCGGTCGCGTGCAGATAATTCAAAAGTTGCGCGCGATGCTCATCGGCCAGAGCCGAAACCGCTTTCAATTCCACGACAATTTTCTCAAAGCAAACGTAGTCCGGTTCGTAAGTTTGCTTCAATATTCGACCACGATACCCGAGAACGAGCGATGGTTTAGGAGTCGCCGGAATCCGCCGGTATTCAAATTCGATGGCCATGCACTCTTGGTAGACGGGTTCAAGAAAGCCGCAGCCCTTCTCGTTGCATACCTCGAAGCAGGCGCCAATAATGGCGTAGCTTTCTTTCTTGTAAATGATTTGGGTCATTTCATTCGCGTCAATTCGCGTGATTCGCGGGTCAAAAATACCACCAGTTTCATTTCGGCTGTTCACTGCTCCACCGTAAAAGCAGTTCCGCCCATTGCTGCCAAAAACGACGGCCTGTCGTCAAATCGATATGAGTCTTTTGAGTGATTTGCCCAAGCGTTTTCTTCGGGGCAGAACGGAACGTTGTTTTGTCCAGGAAGAACGCGCCACCCAGTTGCTCGACTAATTTTTGGCTGCTCAGACGGCCGCCAATACATTCGGACAGCGCCTTCTGGATCCACCCACGAGGTAACTCCGATCGCGGCTCGATCGTGGCGCTTACTGTCACACCGAGAAGCTTTTTTAACATGAGAGCGCAAACCAGCGCACGCGAACTCGTGACGTGAAGGTGCGATATGTTTTTCTCTCGAAGTAATTTTCGCAGGGCGAGCG
>JBLMXH010000325.1:0-12684 GCA_050257685.1 Nitrospirota bacterium | reverse complement strand
AATAAATCCTGACCGGGTAAGTCCTGGCATTTCGCTATGACTTTCGCCACCCTGCGATCGGTGACGTCTACTTCGTGTTGGCGGCCGCTCTTTCCGCGAAACCGAAACAGCACCTGCGCGCCTTTGACCTTCGCATGACGATTTTTGAGGGTAGTCAAACCGAACGAGTTATTCTCGCGCGCGTATTCTTCATTCCCTATACGTATGAACGTTCGCTCCAAAAGGCGCACGATCGTTGCGAGCACTTTCTGCCGCGGCAGACCCTGTAACTTCATGTCCTGAGCAACTCGCCGACGAATATTTGGCAAGGCTTTGGCGAACTGAGCGAGGCGGTCGAACTTGTTTTCATCGCGTACTTCGCGCCAGCGCTCGTGGTAACGGTACTGCTTGCGGCCACGCGCATCGCGACCGGTTGCCTGGATGTGGCCATTCGCCGAAGGGCAAATCCAAACGTCAGTCCACGCTGGTGGAATGGCGAGACGTTTGATCCGGAGCAACCGCTGCTCGTCGCGAATCGATTTTCCTTCCGTATCGAAGTACTCGAACTCCTTGCCTTTGGCTTTGCGGCGGTAACCGGGACGTTCGTCGCTCACGTATTGCAAGCCGGCTTCTTCCGCAGCAGCAACCAACTCCTCTGCCATCGCGCCGTTTACTTTCGTTTCGGCTAGCGGTTTCCCCGAAGCACCCATTGAAATTCAGTCTTGATCGGCCACGCCAGCCAACGCGCGTTGCGCCGCTTTCATCCGTTCGGCTTCTGCTCGTTCGATTTGATCTTCTGCCCGCCGCTGTAGTTGCACGAAGTCCCACGGCGATGTGTTCGGCACATTGGCTACAGCTAATGATCGCCACAGCATTTTTTTTCCAAAAATTCCCGCGATGAGCCCTTCGAGCGCAAGTAATAGCCCCGTTTCATCGCCAGCAATTTTGAGTCGGGCCCGCGCAACTTTTTCCGCCGCCCATGCACCTGTTTGACGCACCGTGCTTTCTTTTATTCCAAGAGACCGCATCACAGCGCGCAACGTCTCTTTGTCTGCCTCAATCTCAGCTTTGAGGCTCTCAAAAAATTTTCCAAGTGGCTCGTCTTTGTACTCTTCTTGCCGATGCTCAATGAGCTCCAGCGCGGCAACTGCGCCCGCGAGGTGATCATTCAAATATGTACCCAGGTTGTTCAAAGCTATTCAATCGCGTACCGAATCTCAGTGAGCCGTGATTCACGATATTGATTCATCATTGCCTTTCGCGCCGCACCGGTAGTTCGGTTGCACGGATATTCTACTGTGGCCTGCGTGTTCACGCTGCACGTCACGCCGAAAACTACACATCCACAGAAATCGCAGCCATACGTCCAAGCGCACACGTAAAGGCGAAACCATACTGGCATGCCAGAGGAAGCAATCGAACGCGCGCGCGAGGATGAACGCGAAGGCAAGTCGCCTTCCACACAAGCGGGCGAGTTTGTGCGCGAAGAAATGGAACACATCCGGGCCGGCGAACACGGTGCCCGGTCGCCCCAGCAAGCGATCGCCATTGGCCTGTCCAAGGCTCGGAGAGCCGGCGTAAAGTTGCCGCCTCCCAAACGCGGTAAGGAACGGACCAAGCGTCAGGCAAAACGCGATCTTAAGACGGGCCACGCCGGGCGCCGAAAAAAGCCTTCTCGAAAACGCTCCCGCGCAACGAAACGCGCGCTTAAACGCGAGAGCCGTCGTTCAGCATCGAGGCAGGCACTGTCCAGACACGCGAAGCGCGTAGCGAGACAACGCTCTGCACGCTCGCGTTCGGTCGCTGCAAAGAAAGCAGCCCGCACGCGGAAGCGGGGGCGCTGAGATATTACGGGCACTCGCGGGTAAAATCGTCGTGTAACTGTGTCAACCAGAAACACGAGCCGCGGCGAAGCGGAACATCAGGAATACAGCCAAAACTTCACAGCGAAAAAAGAACGATTGCGCACCTGTCGAAAAGGACGCGCACCACTCTCGGTAGAAAAGGAGTGATGGCGCCAAGAAAAAATTAATGCAATCGAGATAACGAACGCATCAGGCCAGCGCGGCCCATGCAATGTTCCTCGCGATGATCAATAAGTTATTTCCGGCCGCCTTTTCTTCCACCCTTACGCGAACTCGATTTGCTCCGTTTTTTCCCACGACCTCCCCCGCCCTTCTTCCGGCCACCCTTATCTGATTTGTTCACGGTCGCCCATGCGCGGCGCTCAGCTTCTTTGGTGCTAACGCCTCGCTTTTCGTAACCCTTCTCGATGTGATGGGCTTTCCGCTTCTGCTTAGAAGTGTATTTCTTTTTGCTTCCTCGTGCCATAGGTCCTCCATCTGAGCTGTTCGCAAAAACAACGCATTCGGCCAACCAACCGGATTTAATTACTTCCAAGAGCAACACCTGCTCGGAACCGTTGCCGTAGCAGAATCACTGTTACGCCTGCTTTCAGTCTCCGGTTACGCCTGATGAGGGTTGAGGCGCTTGTCGATCTTGAGACATGCAAAAAAGAAGACACGCGACGAGTGTGCGACGCGCGACTTGATTTGTATGAAGGAAAACAAGGAAATCATTTCAGCTTTGGATGAGTTGATCGAAACACTCAAAGATGGTCAGCAAGGTTTCAAGCAAGCCGCCGACGGCGTGAGCGATCCGAAATTAAAATCGCTCTTCCGCGATTACTCGGACCAGCGCTCGCGATTTGTCACCGCGCTGCAAACGGAAGCCCGCAAGTTCGGGGAAGACAAACCCGAAGATGACAGCAGCACTGCCGGAGCATTGCATCGCGGCTGGATCAACCTGAAATCAGCGGTCACAGGTGGCGATGAACACGCGATCCTCGCTGAATGCGAGCGCGGTGAAGACTCGGCTGTGGAAAAATTTCAAAAAGCCGTCGAGGACGATCTGCCTCCGGCGTTGCAGGAGATTGTTTCGCGTCAGTACGCCGAAATCAAGGCAGCACACGACAACATCAGAGACCTGCGTGATGCTTTCAAGACGAACTGATTCGCCGCGAAAAGCATCCAATAAGAGTAGAAAGCTAGCGGGGGTGGCAATCCCGCGCGCGAACGATTCTATCCACTCGTATCGGGAAAATTCTGACCGCTATGGTCGCTAAAAAACCGATCTGTTTTCTCATTACCTAAGACAAACTGGCTGTTGAGCGGGATACAGCCATCAAGGCGCGGCTGCCGGTTCCGAAGTTACAGCCGCGCCGATGCGACATGGGAGTGCGATGTTCCTCCGTCCGAACTGCGCTGCAGCGTGGAGATTTGTCCAGCTCATGGAATCTTCCATGCATGAATACGTTTTCAGCATTTATCCAAGCGTTGCTTGGATTAGGATTGGAAGCCAAGGAGTTGACGTCGCTGCAGGTGTCAATACGCGGCATCGTAGTGTTCGTTGCCACGCTGGTGATGGTCAGAATCAGCAGCAAACGATCACTTGCCGAAAAAACAGCGTTCGACGCTGTTCTAATGATCATCATTGCTTCTGTGCTGGCGCGCGCTATCAACGGTTCGGCGCCATTCGTGCCAACGCTGGTGGTCGGATTCGTGCTGGTGTTGCTGCACCGCTTGCTGGCGCTGGGTGCGTATGCGTCACATATGTTCGGCATCCTGGTCAAAGGAAAACCAGTCGTCATCGTCGAAAACGGCCGGGTGGACCGCACGAACATGCGCGCCAATCACATCACTGAACACGACCTCGAGGAAGACATGCGACTCGATGCCGAGATTGATGATCTCGCGAAAATCAAAATGGCCCGGGTAGAACGCAGCGGCGACATCAGCTTTATCAAAGCGCAATAGTTGTGGTAGAAAATAACCTAACCGAAACTCGCAGACGCAGGTTTTTGGGCGATGACAATTGTTTGCTCAGCACTAACTTCCTGAAAGGAGACGATATGTCTGAACCGACCTTAACGATTACCGACAACCGAACCGGGAAATCATACACACTGTCGATTGAGAATGGGACAGTGCGGGCAATGGATTTGCGCCAGATTAAACGAGACGCGGACGATTTCGGGCTGATGCCCTATGATCCGGCGTTGATGAACACCGCGTCCACCAAAAGCGCGATCACCTTCATCGACGGCGACAAGGGAATTCTTGAATACCGCGGTTACCCGGTCGAACAACTCGCAGAAAAATGCACCTTTTTAGAGGTCGCTTACCTGATCCTCTTTGGCGAGCTGCCTAACGAAGAACAGTTGGCAGCGTGGACCTACGACATCACCCATCACACCTTCATCCACGAAAATATCAAGACGCTGATGCAGGCCTTTCGTTACGACGCGCATCCGATGGGAATGTTTATCAGCACTGTCGCTGCGCTTTCAACGTTTTATCCCGACGCTAATAAGGTCAGCGACGCCGAAAATCGACTGGCACAAATTAAGCGACTCATCGCCAAGGTGCCGACGATCGCCGCATACACTTACCGGCACAATCGTGGTTTGCGTTATATCTACCCCAATAACGACCTTAGCTATACCGGCAACTTCCTGCACATGATGTTTAGGATGACGGACGCCAAGTACACGCCGAACCCGACGCTCGAACGCGCACTCGACATACTTTTCATTCTGCACGCGGACCACGAACAAAATTGCAGCACGAACGCGATGCGCGCCATTGGCTCAAGCTGCGTAGATCCTTTTAGTGCAATGGCTGGCGCGGCGGCGGCGCTCTATGGTCCGCTGCACGGGGGGGCGAATGAGGAAGTGCTCAAAATGCTCTCCCGTATCGATAACACGCGCAACATTCCGGATTTCATCCAACGCGTTAAGAACGGCGAAGGCAGATTGATGGGTTTCGGCCATCGCGTTTATAAAAATTATGATCCTCGCGCGCGCATCATTAAACGCGTAGCGGACGACGTGTTCCAGGTGACCGGGCGCAATCGGTTGCTGGATATTGCGCTTGAGCTTGAACGCATCGCGCTGGAAGACGAATATTTTATCTCGCGCAAACTCTACCCGAACGTCGATTTTTATTCAGGCATTATCTACCAAGCCATGGGTTTACCCGAGGCGATGTTCCCGGTGATGTTTGCGATCCCGCGCACCGTAGGCTGGCTCGCGCAATGGCAGGAAATGATCAACGACCCGGAGCAAAAGATCGCTCGGCCACGTCAAGTCTATGTTGGACAGCCGCGCCGCAATTTGCCAAAGCAAAAAGGTTAGCGGCGCGAAGCCTTGTTTCACCGTGGCTCAAGCCATGCAGCTTTACCAGGCGTTCACCACCGTTTGCGGTAGCGAATCGATGAGTTGCAGTTGCGCACTTATTTTTTGAAAGCCAGCAGTGAGCGCTTCAACTTGTTTCTGGAGTGATCGATCTTGCGGTGCTCTTTCAAAACTCATTAGGTAACATCGCGTTGACCTGCTCGTGACGCACTGTGTACGGCCTGCCCTCCGGATCGCGAATATCCTGGAGGCAACTATTTTGGGATGTTCCCTTTCCCGTAGTTCACCCACGGCTGTGTTCCAAAACTCCAGTAAATATCTACAACACGCATCGGTCCGGGTTTCGCTCGCCAGCGCATTAATGCCTGGACCATCACCTGGTCTAAGCCAGGAACTGCATTGCCTTTCACGTCAGAGAATCGCTCATCGTACACTGCAGTAACGCTGAATCCTTTTAAAATCGTGACTTGATTCACGGTACCCTGGGAATCAACCACCATGCGGTAAGTCCCTGTGCCACCTACTTGAGTGCCAGCGTAGCCTTCAAGCTCGGTAGGGACAGCGGGATGCGGAGAGTAGATAAATGTCTGTTTGATGTCTGACTGCGACCTCACCACAAGATGGAGGGGCTTTTTCTCCGCACGGCTTGCATTTGCCGATCCGGTTTTGGTTTGCTTTGGCGGTTCCGCACCGTAGGAGGTACAAAGGGACACGGTGATTAGAGCAATCAATACGAGCAACCGTCTTGTGAAAAAGGGCATTGATGAACTCGTAAGTCGTACTATTCATGGCAACAAGGCATTTCGCAACAGCGTTGGTATTCCGCATAATAAGTTGCATCGCACATGAGCGGCAAACGCGACTTTGCCGAAAGACGGCAAGCTGGTTAATACATTTACCGATGTTATTAGCTGTTTAGATCAACACGCGCTTTGGGTGTTGATCCATGTGTGAGGCTGTCCGGCAAAATGCCGGACACAAGCGGGCAACATGCCGCGCTCCCGTTGCTGCAGGCCTGCCATAAGCGCTTGAAATTGCTTCCTGGGATGAACCGCTCGTGCATGGGACGGAGGTTGCCTTCGGAAACACATCCAAAGGCTAAGCTCAACACGAACTGTTCATCGGAGCTACAAACAGTGAATACTGCGAAGACTCGTTTATTCGGCCGGGATCGGGTTGAACATCATTTCAGAGCACTTGTCGACCGGACGATTCGTAAACAGCGCTCTGAAGAGCGGTGGCTTGCAGAACAGCGCGGTACGAAACATCACTTCGAGGCGAGAAATTCGTGCATTTTAGATGGGCGAAACTATCGCATCGCCCGGCGGCTACTTTTGTTGGCCAGAGCACAATTTTGACTGGCACGCGCCGATCTCCTCAGTAATTCCGCAGCGCACCAGAGCACGTTCCTGCGCCGCTATGATGAGATCACACTCCCGCGGCATCGCACGCTAGCAGAACAGAAAATGTGCTTCGACGGAGCACGTCCCTGCCCGGCGTTTAGGACGATCAAGTCACGCGAACATGTGTGTCATTCTTTGCAGTTCCAAGCACTCACGCTTTTCATAAGCGCGCACGATGAACCGCTTTCCGTGGCGATGCGCGTCTTGCTCGCGTTGTCGGCTGTCGTTGAGAACGGATATGATTGGTAACAAGTGCCACGCCGGCGATGATAACAGTCCCGGCCGCGATGATTTTTGCGAGAACAGCCGGATCTTCGGCGGCCGTTGCCAAGCGGCCGTAGAAAGGCTCGCGGGGCGGCTCCGGTCTGGCCCAATGAAACCGTTCCTGAATCTCTGAAGGGAGTTCGGTGAAATACACCTTAAAGATGCCCTTCTCAGTTCTAAGTACGATGCCATCCGCTTCGATGCGACTCACCGTCGCGTGTGTGTATACCTTGCCGCTGGTGGTTTTGAAGTCCTCCGAAAGCGCGAATGACGCGAACACGACTGTCAAAATTACCACAATGATTCCACAACACTTCACGCAGCGAGATTCTGCCTTTTTCGTTCTCCAACCGGCAACGATAAAATGATATGAGCAGCGCATATCACGTCATCTTTTAAGTCTGGTACGCGGTAACGTTGACTCTAGACTCGATAGAAGTGCCATTCTTTCGCCGGCTCGATGAGCATTTTTTCGCGCTTCAGACGATCTTCGGCGTGCTTGACGTGCGGTGTGGCAATGTGCGCTTCAAAACACGATTTTCCCGCCATTCCATGTACAGTAGAAAAAGCATTGGATCATCCGCGCCTTGGGACCAGTGGTAGATTTGGCATCCTTCTTCAACGAGACTTGGCGCTGTGACCTCTGCGATGACCTGTTTCACCGCTTCAATCGCATCAGCGCGAGTGCGGAAGTCCGCAACGACAATGTAACAATGGACAGCTATAAGTTCCACGGATACGTCGTTTGGCATCGCTAGTCGCACCAGAATCGTTTTCGATTGGCGTATGGCTAATGGTCCGGCCATAATCCACAAGGAAAGCACAAATGAAAACAATATTGATGTTGATCGTTGGGCTGATGCTCGCAGGCTGCGGATCAATGAAAAACGATGTTCGAAACCATGGCGTCGCTTCAACATCCCGGCCTCCATTGCCGGATCCCGGTGATACGATTGCGGTGGACACAATCTGCGCTTGCCCTTGACGATTGACTTGGGGCATTCGCAGAAACGTGCTTCCCGTCTACGCGTTCTCTTCACACCGCCGCGGTAAAATCGCTTCGGCATTTCGAATGAGTCCAGTCAGCGCCGTTGTCTTCAGCGATTCCTGCACGCTTTACGACTGACCGGCGCTTTGTGATTGAATGCCCGGCGCCGTCAATGACAATTTTCTTGCTATGAAACCTCGATCACCTTCATTTCGGCGCCCTTTTTAGATTCAGAACCGTTTGCGGTGCCGATTTATTCAGCTCAAGCTGTGCGCTGACTTTCTGGATTTGCGCCGCTTGTTCATCGAGACGCGCAATAAGCTGCGCAATCGTTGCGCCAAAGTCTTTTTTTAGCTGCGTGATCGTTGCCTGCTGTTCCTCGACTTTGCGATGCTGTTTCAGGAACTCGTTTAGCAACATCGCGTTCACCGCCTCGTAACGTACAGTGCTAACCTTGCCGTCCTTATCGTGCACAACCAGGTCAGGATTGACCGCTTCGACCTCTTCGGCGACAAGGCCGAATTGCGGGATGCGAGCCTTGTCGAGCTCAGGCTTGTAATGGAAAGTCACTGGACGCAGGGCAAGTAACCCCGCGCTGGCATTGCCCATGTCGGCAATATCCGTCTTGAACCTGCGAGCAGAAAGAAACACGCCCAGCTTGCCGTCATTGTCTACATAACAGGCGCTTCCGCCGAGACCGACGGTTTGGCCCGCGATACCGCCGATATAACAACTGTTGCTCACGTCAGCACCTGGGGCACCGATACAGATAACATTATCTGCCGTAGTGACACCGACTCCAGCCCTTTGACCTAAGGCCGTGTTGGAGTTGCCGGTGCTGTTGCTGAGCGCATAAATGCCGATCGCCGTATTGCTCGAACCAGTCGTATTGGAAGTTATTGCCTCATAACCAATCGTAGTGTTCTCAACACCGGTGGTGTTACTAGCGAGCGCCAGCGGCCCGATGGCCGTATTATAAGATCCTTCGGTGTTGCTACCCAGCGCCAGGAGCCCCGTGGCCGTGTTCGACTCACCGGTAGTATTACTGAGGAGCGCTTCAAAACCCGTGGCCGTGTTCCCGCCACCCGTGGTATTGCTCAAAAGGGCCTCGTCACCGGTGGCCGTGTTTTGCATACCCGTGGTGTTCCTAAAGAGTGAGACAACACCAGTGGCTGTATTAAAATTGCCAATGGTATTGCTAGCGAGTGCTTGAAAACCAACGGCGGTGTTGTTATAGCCGGTGGTGTTCGCCGTCAGTGCGTTCGCGCCCAGAGCGCTGTTGAAGATACCAAGCGTGTTGTTTAGGAGTGCAAAGGCGCCATTGGCTGTGTTCGCGTGTCCCGTGGTGTTGCTTAAAAGCGCTGCGGCACCAATGGCGGTATTTTGCTCTCCGGTATTGGCGAAGAGTGTTGCGGCACCAAGGCCTGTATTAAAGCTCGCGTCAGTGTCGCTCCTAAGCGATAAGAAACCAATCGCAGTATTGTATCCGCCGCTGGTCAGGCTAAGAAGAGCGCTCTGTCCGTTTGCCGTGTTTCCACCCGGATAGCCACCGGCAGGTGGCGGAACGACTGCCTGCACTACTGGAAAAAGAGCAAAGCAGGCGAGCGCGAGTGTGATGGGAAAGAGACCATGGCAAGCAGACGGGCGGTTAAGGGAATTTTTGATCGATTGAATTGTCATATTTCTCGTTTTTTTGTTTGGGACTGACTCGTTAAATGGATTTAATCGGCATGGCCGGAACCAGGAACCATCCGCACGAGGGCGCATTAAAAAGACCTCACTTCGGCTGACTCAGGGCTCCAGTTGGATCTGGAGATTGCGCTAAACGGTGTCTCAGCGAAGATCCAGCCCTTGCGGCTTATTCAGCCGTGCCGAAGATAAGTTGAAACTGTCGGATGACGAAATCGAAGAGGCGTATACTTGATCTGCGAAGGTTGTCGAATTTTATTTCACGCGCTTCCGCAATCCTCTAGGTGTTCCGCCGGATCGAATCGCAGGCTCCGATTCGAGAGACGCGGTGAACTTTTCATCGGCACGCATCTCCCGGTGAGCGAGCACACGGGGGAGCGCCAAATGACCCAATCATGGGCCGCGGACGGCACGAACGTAGTAGCCGAGCAACTTGTTGCCTTTAGCCACACTACCGAAGGCGAAGTCCACATACCACGCGGTGGACGGGTCGTCGGGGAAGGACGTAGAAGACCAATAGCCGTATGGCCGTGTAACACAATTAGGCTGACTGTTGAATACCGTGTCGCTGGCGGGGGCAACCTTGCCGTAGTTCACGAGTGTCAGAAGCTCGTTTATGTTGGGAATCCGCCAATCGTTGTGACCCGCATAACCGGCGCCGCTGTTTTCCGCGTTGACGGCAGCAATCCATGTCCAGATGCCGTTCCAGTTGGAAAAACCGTTACTCCAATCGTGATTCCCACCGCAGCTTGAACACTTCTTCTCCCACTCAAGGCCAGTAACAAGATCGATCATCGTCAAGCCGGTGTCCGAATAGCTCCGGATCGCCCCAAGCTGCAAATCTCCATCGTCGCCTGCATGATAGGAGGTCGTTTGTCCCGTAGCTTTGATGTTTTCCGACCCGCTACCCGCCACGGGTTCGCACCCTGTCACCACGACTTGGATCGTGTTGACGCCGTCGCTCAATGTCCCGACACACGTCGGAGGTACTTCCGTCGTCCGGAACTGAAAAGCCCCGCCTCGATTCGCCTGGGTTACAATATTTCCATCCCATGTAATGTTAGCATTTCTTGCCGCCTGCCTCCCGATCACCTGAACTTGGCCCGATACAACGTGTGCCAAGACTGCTCTTAGAGCATGTGCCTGGGGAACGAGAAAAACGAGCATGAAACAAACACCCGCAATTGTAGTTGCCGTCCTTTTCATAGCTCTAATCATTACCGTTGTTGAGTAAGGCGCTGCTCGAATTTTGCGAATGACTGCTCAATTCTTGTCATCCGCATTTGCCCATCACGAGGGCAACACAGCGCGAGAGCCTTTTGCGTGGTTAAATCACACCCGCACTCGTGCTCGATCACGTTCATCTCACGTTTTCGTAAAACGAGCGGTCCAGTATGATATGCCCGTGACTAACGATTACCTGGCTGCGTTAATCTGCTCCCCTGTTTCGTTTGTGATTTCGGAGCTTATGTTCTAAACAGTCGTTATTTACGGGCGAGGATGTGGCGTGGGCCGGGGCCGTGGAGTCGGTGCGGCTCTCGGAGTGGGTGTAGGTGTAGCACTCGGTGTAACAGTCGGTGTAGGAGTAGGCGTTGGAGTAGCTGTTGCAACGAGTTCCCAGGTATCATTGAAGTATCCGTTGTTGTCCTGACCGCCGAAGAGAATGACATGGCCCAAGGCCTTGTCATAAGTCATGCCGGCGCCTTCCCGCGCAGGCGGCGAGTGCATCGTAAACAGGCTTGTCCACGTAGCGCCAACCTGATCCCATAACCACGTCGTGTTCTGATCTACACCGCCGCTCCCACCCCCAAAAAGGACGACTCCTTGCTGTCCAGGATCGAATGCGGCGGAAGCGCCATACACCAAGAGAGGTTGGACAGCCGGAGATTGCAGAGTCCATGTCGTCCCATCATAGGTCCAGGTGTTATTCGGGTTAACATCCGCGAGCCCACCAAACATAACAACCTGCCCTGTGGAAGTATTCGTTGCGACGGCTGCTAAGGAACGGGCAAACGGAACCGTCGGCGGAAATAACTGCGTCCAATCGGAACCGTTCCATTGCCACATGGTGAGTTGATAGAACTGCCCATCGAATCCGCCGAAATAATCAACCCGGCCATTTGGATCCGGGAACAACATTGGACCAGTAACCGCCGGGGGCTGATGTGCCGGTGTGGCTTGCGTCCACTGTGAAGTAGCTCCGTCCCAGAGCCATGTATCGCCAAGGTAGTTGTTTCCATCGAATCCTCCATAGAGCACGACCTTCTGACTGACAGAATCATAAGCCATTTGGGCGGCAGTGCGGGCCGGCGGCGGGGTGTTGGTCGTGACCTGAGTCCAGGTTGTGCCATCGAACTCCCATGTGTCGTTCAAATACGCGTTTCCATCGTACCCGCCGAACATAAGGATTTTTCCACTCACTGGATCGTAAGTCATCGCCAGATAAGAACGCGCAGGAGGAGAATTGGTCGGCGAAAGCTCAATCCAATCCGGAGTGGCCTCTGCACTGATTGCAAATCCGAGGGAAATGCAGCAGCAGATAAGAATTGTCAGCGCAGGAGAAAAGCATCTAACCCGAATGAGTTTCATCATCCATGACCTAGGCCGCGCAATAGGCATTTTGTCAAGTCGCCGCGCATGACTTTGCTCTACAAGACTCGACTGGCGACAACCGCGTCGGTTTAGGAACGCCTGAAGACAATTCCGCGCCGGCGATAGTCGTTTACGTTGATAAAACGAGTCCGGCGAAGCCGCAGTTGCCAGCTCAAGTTGATAACGTTCCGGTCCGAATCATCATGACGGATCCATTCATCGCGTTCTGAACGGCGCAGAGATATACCGCGCCAGGTCGTTCTTTTTCGTAGCCCGCGGGTCCCCTAGTCCTCTGCGGCGGCGCGACACCAACATAACGGACCGAGAGCCAGTGAGCTTTTAAGGAACAGTGAAGCCTCACACGCTCAAGCTCACCATCAGCTCGTAAATCGACCTTTGGAGTTCCAGAAACGCTGTCAGGATGCCATCGGCACGCACAATAAAGCGCATTCCGTAGCCATGGGCTTCCACAACCCAAATCGTTCGCCCTTCGTAATCCACAGCTGACAACCAGCCCAAGCGGAAACCGACGTTTTGGAGATTAGCGGCGATGATTTCCCAGTGTTTCACGCGAG
>JBLMXH010000324.1:0-2787 GCA_050257685.1 Nitrospirota bacterium | reverse complement strand
GCTGGTTTTCTCCATCGCAACATTGTTATCGAATTTCCATCGGCCCGCAGTGGCAGCAATCCCCGAGAAAAGTATCGCCGTGCTGCCTTTCGTCAGTTTTGAACAGGACAAAGACAACGCTTATTTGGCTGACGGCGTGCAGGAGAACATCTTGACCAATCTGACCAAGGTGGCGGATCTGAAGGTCATCAGCCGCCGCAGCGTGGCGCAGTATCGTGATACGAAACAGAGCGCGACTGAGATTGGGGAGGCGCTGCAAGTGCACTATTTGCTCGAAGGAACCGTGCGCAAAACAGCCGAGCGCATTTTCGTCTCAACACAATTAATCGATACCATAACTGGAACCGAGCGTTGGGCAGAGAAGTACGAACGCGAGCTGGCGGATATTTTTCTGATTCAGGACGACATTGCTCAGGAAGTCGTTGCGCAACTCAAGGGCGAAGTGTTGCCGGGAGAAAAGAAAGCGATGGAAACGAAGCCGACCCAGGACATGGAGGCTTACGATCTCTATCTCCGCGCGCAATCTCTCTTTTTACGAAGGGAAGTGAAGAGTACCAAAGCTGATCAAGAGGATGCGACCAAAGCGACGGAGTTGTTGCAGGCAGCTATCGCGCGTGATCCGAAGTTCACGTTGGCCTATTGCGCTCTCGCCGATGCCCAACTGTACTCACAAGTTGTCGGCAGCTTGGACAAAAGCTGGCGAGACAAAGCAGAGCGGGCCATCGACGCTGCTCTGCAAATCTCACCTGAATCACCCGAAGTTCATCTCGCACGCGCGAACTACTTTATTCAAGGCATAGACGATCCCGCCGCCGGCGTAAAGGATCTGGCGATTGCGGCCGCAGCGTTGCCCGGACGACTCGCTGTCTTCGATTTGCGCGCGGCCGTAGAAGAACAACGTGGGGAATGGAAAGCAGCATTGCGCGATCGCGAACACGTGTTGGAACTCGACCCGCGCGGTCCCGAGAGTGCCCGGGACCTGATCGATCTTTACATAGCGCTCCGATGGTATTCGCGCGCCGAAAGATTAGCCGATCACATGATTGCAGTCCTGCCCAAAGAATCGGTCCCCGTATTCTGGCGGTTGAAGAGTCATATTGAGCTGGCGCGAGGTGACCTGAAGACAGCTAGGGTGGCTCTTGATCGCTGCCTGTTAGGCAATGCCGGCGTTTTCGCGTACAATTACATACATGCGGATCTGTTGATCGCGGAACGCAATTACCTACCGGCCGCGGAAATTTTCCAAAGAATGTCGGCGCAGGGCAAGACGCCCTATGTCTTGCCGAAAGCTGCCGAAGCGGGCATGCAGCTTCTCGGTCGCGGCATGGCTTTGGAAAGACTAGGTCGCATCGCGCGTTTTCGTGGCGAAGGAGAAAAGTCCCGAAGCTATTTCGAAGCAGCCCGGCCATATTTTGAACAATGGTTGACGCAGGACAATGGTCAGACCCGCTGGCTCGACTCGCACATCCCGGCCCTGATCGCCGAGGTCGATGCCGGCAGTGGTCGCACAGAGCAGGCGGTTCGCGAAGGACTCCAAGCGGTGCAAACGTGGCCAATTCAACGTGACGCACGCATCGCTCCCAGCATGAAAGTGTATCTCGCTATTACTTACTTGTGGAGCGGCGAACGTGAGGAGGCCCTGCAACAACTCGCCGAAGCAAACAAGACTCCGATCTGGCTACCCGGTCCTGGCCACCGATGGCCCGTTATGCCGGGATTCAGCGCTGGCGAGTTGAAACTGAATCCTCTTTGGGAGGAGCTACGCGGTGAGCCGCGCTTTCAACGATTGATTGCCGACGCTGCACAGCCGATTCAAATCCCTTAAGCCCCGCAAACCGAAACGTCTGTCGCAACCAGCTCGGAACGCAGCTGCCACGCTTCAGTGCTTACCTGGATCAATATGTAAATGCCCGCGCATACGCTTTTTACGGTCTACGTTGCAGACCAACTGCTCCGGTTGCCAATTCGTTTTTGCCAAGCGAAGCGCCGCCCCCGCGATTCACTTCAGATCGGTGAACAACGTCGGCTGTGCTTCCTGATCGGCCAGTGCTTTTGCCCGCTGCTCGCGTCGTTCCATGATGAACTTCTTGAGTGCAGGATTGACGGGCAGAGTAGATGTTGACTTGGCAAAGAAACTAAAGCGCGGCATTGGGAAATTCGTTAGGCCTGCGAATTTCCAAACTGATCGGACAGCTTAAAATCCGGCAGGCGTGCAGACTGCACACTTGCGGTGAGCGTCGACACTATTACAGAGCTGAGGAAAATGAGCTTTATGCAGCCTGCGCGGGCAGGTACCTCCTGCCCTTCCAACGGGCACCTCTGCCGGCAAACGCACTGACAAATCCGGCCCACTGAATAGCCATTAGGACAGCGACGCCGATTGGATGAAGGGCGGCGCCGAGAACCGATTGACGAAATGCCACGGCGGCAATCAAACGAGGAAGAAACACCGCGGCGGTGGCGATCCCCGCCAACACCCTGTCGATGAGAGATGCCGCCGAAATTAGAAAACAAATCGGCAGAACCTGACCGAACAGCAGGATGACAGTGGCTGGGAGAACGACGCGCGGCGAACCGATGCCTTCGTGCGCGTTCTTCAAGAAACCCGCCCACACTTCGCCGGCCGTGTGGTACATCCGGCAGCTGAACGTACTCGTGGCGTCGAACAGATCTGTCTTGCAACCAAAGAAGCGGAACCGGCGAGCGAGCATAAGACCGTCGTGCAAACTGCCCGCGATGGCAGCGTGTCCACCGGAGACGTAATAAACATCACGACGAACGGCGATG
>JBLMXH010000323.1:0-8983 GCA_050257685.1 Nitrospirota bacterium | reverse complement strand
CGCCGCACGTACCGGTTCGCACGGACACGGAAACATTCCCGTTGGAAGAAGCCAACGCTGCCTTGGAGCGATTTCGTGCCGGCAAACTCAACGCTACGGCGGTGTTGAGGATTGGCGAATGATCGGCAGTGACGAGCGAGCGCATCCAGCGTCGGGCAAAGTCCAGATCCTTACTAATTTCGCAGAACAACCTTTGTCGCTGATCGATCCATTTCAAGCTTTGTATTTCACCTTTTCAATTGATAGATGCTGCTCTTTCACCTCCGCCTTGAGCGCTTCAATCTCTTTCTGCTGTTGCTCCACTTTTCGGTGCTCGTTAGGCAGATTGAAGAGCAGCCCTACGCATTGCGACCTGCAACAACTCTATTCGACAGAAAAATCGCCGATTTCCGGCGTGTGGTCGTAAGGCTTAGCGCACTCGCACCGGCGGGCGCGTACCAAATGGCCTGGACAAATTACCAGGAGGCCGTCTTTCATCGTCCCGGATCCCACCGGCGGCGTTGGCCAGTGCTTCTTCTTCGACGGGAAGAAACGGTTTGAAGCGGCTTTTGTCGATCGCCTTCATGAATGCTTCATGCGGCGACACGATGCCTTTTTCCAGCAGCGCCCAAATAGCGTCATCCATAAACTGCATTCCGTGTGCTTTACCGGAAACAATAATATCCTGCAGCTTGTGCGTGGCGCCTTCGCGGATGATCGCAGAGACCGCTGCGTTCGCGATCAGAATTTCGTTCACAGCAATGCGCCCCGGACGATCCGATCTTTTCAGAAGCAATTGCGCTACCACGCCACGAAGAGAGTTTGCCAACATCGCGCGTGCCTGTGACTGCCGGTCAGCCGGGAAAGCATCCACCATGCGATCGACAGTTTTGCGCGCGTTATTTGTATGCAACGTGCCGAATACGAGAAGGCCGGTTTCGGCTGCGGTTAAAGCGAGTGCGATTGTCTCCAGGTCGCGCATTTCCCCAACCAGCACGATGTCGGTGTCCTGACGCAATGAAGCCTTTAGAGCGGCGGCAAATGAAATTGAATCTGTGGGTACTTCGCGCTGTGTGATGATGCTTTGCTTATTATTGTGCACAAATTCAATCGGCTCTTCGATTGTCACCACATGCCTGGAGAAATTTTCGTTAATGAAGTCGACCAGCGCAGCCTGCGTTGTTGTTTTGCCCGAACCAGTCGGACCAGTAACGAGCACGAGCCCGCCCCGCAAATAGGCAAAATTCTTAACAATTGTTGGAACACCCAGTTCTTCGAGGCTTGAAATCTTTGTGGGGATGAGTCGAAATGCCGCGCCGTACCCTTCTGATTGCTTGAAGTAGTTGGTGCGAAATCGGGAGTGTTCATCCATCTGGTAGGCGAAATCGAGATCGCCGTGTTGTTCAAAAAATTCCCAGTTACGTGGTCCACAAACCTCGCTCAACATCCGAGTGGCTTCATCGTGAGAAATCGCTTCGGACCGGATCGGCATGATATCGCCGTGCGTCCGCATCTTTGGAGGTTCGCCCTCTGCAATGTGCAAATCCGACGCGTTCTGGCGCACAACCAGTTCCAGAAATTGATCAATGTAAGCCATGCGAGAATTGCGCGTTATGATTCGTAAAAATCACTTTGTTACCTGTGAATCGCCAATATGTGTATGACCCCTTGTTACACGTTCAGTTGTTGCCGCATGATGTCTTTTTGTTCGGCGCGTGCGTAAGCTTCTTCTGCATCGATCAAACCGCGCTGGCAAAGATCAATCAATGTGTCGTCCATCAACCGCATGCCTTGTTTTTTTCCGGTCTGAATAATACCGGGTAACATAAACGTTTTGTTTTCGCGGATCACGTTGGCCACCGCGGGTGTATTAGTGAGAATCTCAAGCGCCAGCACACGGCCGGTTCCGTCTTTGCGCGGTATCAATTGGTGGCTAATGACGCCGCGCAGCGATTCAGCGACCATAACCCGAACGTGTTCCTGTTGTTCGGGCGGAAACACATCCAGTAATCGATCAAGTGTGCGGGAAGCATTCGCAGTGTGCAGGGTCGCCAGAACCAGGTGGCCGGTTTCGGCGGCAGTGATCGCAAGGGAAATCGTTTCCAAGTCGCGCATTTCCCCAACCATGATCACATCGGGATCTTCCCGTAGCGCTGCGCGCAAGGCGGTGGCGAATGATTCAGTGTGGGTGAAAACCTCGCGCTGACTGACGTGACAATTCTTTGAGTGAATGACATATTCGATCGGATCCTCGAGCGTGATGATGTGATCATGCCGATCGACATTGATTTGCTGAATCATTGCGGCAAGCGTTGTTGATTTGCCGGTGCCTACTGAACCTGTGGCGAGGATGAGGCCATTCTGATAGCGAGTAAGTAACTTAAGCTGTTCGGGCAATCCCAGGTCATCCATGGTCCGCACGTAGGAATTGATGACCCGAAATACGATCTCAACGCCCAACCGCTGTCGAACGACGCTGACACGATAACGAGCAAATTCGTTCTCATACGCAAAGTCAGAATCGCCGCGGGTATTGAGCTCCTCCTTGTAGACTTCCGGCATGAACGCCTCTGCCAGCCCAACCGTTTGTTCGCCAGTCAAAACTGGCGCGTCAGGCCATATGGGCTGCAATGTTCCATGCACTCGCCAGATCGGTGGCGCGGCCACCCCGATGTGAACGTCTGATGCGCCGGCCTTTTGTCCAATCTGGAGATAGTTATCGACGTGCGGCAGCGGGTGCGTTTCGGATGCAGGAACTGAAAGCTCTGACATGGTGCAGCGAACTATTCATCCATCTCAAGGGGACATACGGGGGCCCAAGAGAAAGACGGCGCATTATTTCCTGTCGCGGGAAGGTTCGCCAGAATAAAAAAACCGGTTTTTAACGAACTCCATAATAACCGGCCGGGCCAGGTTTCCGACGAGCTTTATAGCCGCCATTGCCAGCCCTGTCTCCATCAGCTTTTTATCTGTCTTACGTCGGGTCCTTGCGTCGACATAAACTTTCTTCCTCCGCATCGGCGCCAGCGCGATCAGCGCCCCGACAGCTGCCGCTGCGCCGATCCAGGAGCCGGTCTGTTTCCGAAAAGATCTGCGAAATTTCGCCGGGAAATCCAATTCGTAACGCAGCCCTTGCAACTCGCGGGCTACGCGTTGTCGAGAACCTGCGATTTCTATTCTTAGCTCGTTGGTTGATTCAGAGTTTTCAGCCATTCGCGATCTTTCTTTAGTTCGCCACGGGTATCTTGAAACATCGGTTTGGTGATTCGGCTACGCGCCACCACCAGTAGCACCCCTGCGATGATGAAATGCACTAGAGCAACCACCAGCGCCACCACAGGCCAGGACGTCCCAAGCAGATGCGCTATGCCTACCACCGCACTGACGATGAGAAAAACATAACCCATCAGGCAAAGCGCCAACGCCGCGATAATGCAGCCTACCAATATTAGCAACTGCAGCGCTGCGTATTTGGATTCCTGCGCAACTACGGCAAACCGGATTTCGAAAAACTCTACAATCGCGCTGACCAGTCCCAACGCGTTGTCGAGTAAACCGGAATGTCCCGCAGGATTGCGAGATGAAGGGCTCCCGCTGCTCATTTCCGCAGCGCTTTCGATTAACGGCGGAAGATCAGGCCGAGCACGAACCCAATACCGAGCGCGGTGAACACTGCCTTTGTTGGATTCTCACGGACGTACTGCTCTGCGTCTTCCTGGAATGTTCGAACGCGGCTTCTGGCATCGCCCCAGGCTTGTTCCGCTTTGCCTCGGGCTTCGCCCCACGCCTGCTCTGCTTTTCCGCGGTATTCTTCGGCGAAAGCTCCTGCGGCTGATTTCAAATCTTCAGCTGCTTTACGAGCATGTTCCTTGCTGCTTTGCAATTTGTTCTGTGCATCGGCGTTCGCCGGCGTTGTTTGTTGTCCTGGTATGTTTTGTTCTGCCATGGTGATCTCCAGTTAATTTGTTCGGGTTCGACTATCCGCGTGCTTTGCTAAATGGGCAAACGTTCATGTCGTTAACAGGTAAACGTGTTGAAGCGTTGAAGCGGTTGTCTGCCTCTCGAGCGATGTAACGCTTCAACGATTCAACGCTGAAACCCGGGTAAATGGAAACTACTGTTCGCGAAAGATGATTCGGGCTTTTGTGAGATCGTATGGCGAAAGCTCGACCGAAACCTTGTCGCCAGGCACGATCCGGATGAAATGCTTGCGCATTTTGCCTGAAATATGCGCAAGGACATTGCGTTGGCCCGGAAGATCGACACGGAACATTGTTCCAGGCAAAACCTGGGTCACCGTACCTTCGGTAATGATTTGTTCTTCCTTGGCCACTGCGCGGCCAATATAACCGACAGCGCGTACCGCTCAACAGCAGCGCAACTTCTGGGGAGCGGTCGCCGCGGCGACTTGGCGATCGCGCGCTCGCGATCGCGAACTTTTCAGGCGAGCCGTGATTGATTCATGAGAAGCATTTCGGTGAGGGCGCCGAAAAGTGCACGCGAGGCGCGTGCGCTCCCCAGAGCAATCTGTGTCACGATTTAGCGGAACTGTTCCAACGAAAGGGTTGGCACATATTCGCGAAGCTCCTCACGTTTCCACCATGCGCCGGTTTGGCGAAGCTCATCCCGCGTGGTGAATCGATAGCGATAAAACATCGCGCGAATGTAGCGCGGTGGTTTGTCCGGGAAAGGGTTGTTTGCGAGCAAGCCATTCACGTCACGCGAGCCTTGGAGTAGTCGAAGCATCAATGCGACGAACCACGGATTCTCACGTGGCGTCCCCAAAGCGGCAAACCACATTTGCCAGTCGAGTCTCGGTTGGTGCGGCGCACACCAACCCGGCGCACGTTTCACGTCGCCGGGCTTCCACCTGAATTCGTACGGCAGCCAGTCAATCCCATCGGAGCTGCCTTCGAGAATAATTTCGCTGCGGTCCTTTGTCATTACGCGGAACAGGCCGTAACCGTTCACAATGCGGAATGCTTCGAGTCTTTCGTAAAGGTTCGCCAGCGAGCGCGGTGGTGGACTCAGCGGTTTGAATGCGCTGAAAATCAACCACGCGTTGATCGGTAAAGTCACAATGACAACCCCAATTGCGCCAAACATCGATAGTCGCTGTGTTACCCATTTTGCCGTTGGAGGACGGCGCTCTGGCGAGGCGGGGCGCGCGGGATCTCGCCCCTCCAAAGCTCGGCCGATTGATGCATCGTCGATCAGCAATACACACAGCGCGATCGTGAGCAGATTGAAAAAGCAATAGTTCCCCGTGATCGCGATCGCGAGCTGAAGAAAAATCAATAGCCCGGCGGCAATCAGTCTAAGCCGTCTAGGCGCCCAGATGAAAAATGGCACAATGATTTCAACTACCAGGCAAAATGCGACGGAGAAATGTTTGAACCATTCGGGAGTTTTGTCCGCCCACCAGCCGAACACTGTCGGCAGCGGTTGCGACCAGTAATGGTAATCGAGCGCCGTCAGGTTCCACCAGCTGTCATCGCCGCTCGTTAGCTTTACCACACCCGACATCAGCATCAGCTTGAATAAGAGAAGCTTGAGCAAAAACAAACCGACACGCGAAACCTTCGCAGTACATGGCGCCGGGGATCGTCGCCACAGTTGCAACTCCCGACGCCACAATTGCCATGGCGCGAAGAAGATCGCTAAAAATCCAGTCTCCAGCAAAAGCACGTCCCATTGAAAACTGAAAAAAACTTGTCCTGCGATTGCGAGCGACAAGTACAAAACGAAAAGAGCAACGAGTGAAACCGCCGGGGCGATTCCAAAAATCAACAGCAACGAACAAAGAACGCCGCTGCCGCAAAGAAAATGAAGGAACGCATTGCTTGAACCAAACCAGCAAAGCGTCGGTAGCAGAGTGTAAGCGTCTGGTCCGAGTTGCGTCCGAACTGCTGGCAGGAATTGGCTGACGGGTAATACGCCGTTAGTGCCGACAAGTCCGTCTATTTGGACCCAAAGCGACAGGAACGCGATTAAATAGATCGCGCCGAGTATGCGCAGGAACCAGCGTCGCGCCCAAAAGTAGGTGGGTCGCCTAACCTCTTTACCCCACAGCAACCGTGTAACCGCTGACGCAAATTTCCGGTGCCGAGCAATCAAGCCATAGCCGGTTTCCGAAACAGCCGCGAATCCGGGAACATGATCGTAGCTCCAGGCGAGCCATTGTCGCGAATGCCGATATCCTAACGAGCGATACACGGCTTCAGCAGCCAAAAACACTGCGCCGTTCGGTTCGATTAAAACGACCGATCGGTTGAATTCATTCACTGGAACTTCTGGAAAGCGGTCACCTACTTCCTGGGAAGTGCTGTAATCGACCTTACCTGCTGTTATTTCACGCCAGCGCTCGATCCATAACCGGCAAAAATCACAGTCACCGTCCCAGATCAGTAGCGGCTTTGCCGGAGGGCTGGAAACCCGAAGATGCGACTTGTTAGGCATCAACGTTCAACGTCCAACGTCCAACGCTCAACGTCCAATTCAGAATTTGCACTTGCCATTAAATGATGGGTGTTGAGCGCTGGGTGTTTTCTCAGTATCTAAACTCCGCCCAGACAGGCGCATGATCGGATGGATCCTTTCCAGCGCGCATTTCGCGGTCGATCCCGGACGCGATGCATTTTTTGGCCAAGCCTTCGCTCGCCAGAACGGCGTCAATACGAAGTCCGCGATTTTTTTCAAAGGCGCGCATTTGATAATCCCACCAGCTGAAAAGTTGTCCTTCCTTGTGATGGATTCGAAGAGTGTCGTGCAACCCGAGGTTGCACAAATCACCAAAAGCGGCGCGTTCGCCGTCCGAAGCCATGATGGCCCCGCGCCAAAGTTTGGCATCGTAAACATCTGTGTCCTCCGGAGCGACATTGAAATCCCCGCACACGACGAGATTGGCGGATTTTTCTTTCACAAGGCAGTTTCGCAGCCGGTGATACCACAGCAGTTTGTATTCGTACGCCGGCGAGCCAACTGCTTGTCCATTCGGCGCGTAAATTGAGAATACGCGTACCTGGCCGACACTCGCTGCGATTACTCGCGCCTGCAGATCGGCGACTTCATCGCAAAGTGACGCCCGAACGTCCTGCAGTTCATTTTTCGCAAGAATCGCTACACCGTTGTACGATTTTTCTCCGTGATAACCCGAACGATAGCCTGCCGCTTGTAAAGCGAGAGCCGGAAATTGCTCGTCCGGGCATTTCGTCTCCTGCAGGCAAACAATGTCTGGTTGTGTTGCCTCCAGCCACGCGAACAACCGATCCTGCCGTTTGCGTAGCGAGTTGATGTTCCAGGAGGCAATCTTCATTCAGTGAATCATTAGACGCATTCCTCTGTCATCCCGAGCGAAGTACAGCGAAGTCGAGGGACCCCGTGGAACCGCTCGTACGGCGATGCCATGGGCTTCTTCGACTTGGTTTCGCTTCGCTTCACTTCGCTCAGAACGACAGTTTAATACCCACCTCTCACCCGGCGCCGCTATAATTCCAATTCCACTCCGGGCGGGGGTACAATTACCTCCGAGCCCGAAAGCTCGTTGGATAAGGTGGCGCGCATCCACTCCACGGCGGGAAGGTCGCCGTGCACGAGAACAATTTTTTTTGGTGCGACGTTTTTTGCAAAGTCGATTAGCGACTCGCGTGTTGCGTGCGCGCTGAACTGGAACTGTTCGATGTTGCAGCGGATTCGTTGCGGCCGCTTATCGGGATCGAGCGCGACTTCGCCAGCTTGACCCGCCTCGCGCAGAAGGCCGGCCGGCGACTCCGGATTGGCGTAGCCGACAAAGAAGATCGAGTGCTGCGGGTTTCCGATGATTCGGCGCGCAAAAACGTTCGATAGCGTCTTGGGAATCATCATGCCGCTGGAGAGAACGTACACGCGTCCGCCGCGCACCGCGGTATCGCGCACGGTTTCATCATTCAAAATAAACGGCGCTACTTCCCGCATCAGTTTCAACCGCGGCAGTTGCCGGCGGGTTGTATGACTACGGCGATCGTAGATGTCTGTGAATTTCGAGCTAAGACCACCAATATAGATTGGAAATTCGGGTAAGAGTCGCTGACGGCGAAACTTGTAGAGCATCGCAAGGATCTCCTGCGTTTTGCCTAACGCGAACACCGGTATTAGCACGCACGCATCACGCTCGAAAGCGGCGGCGAGCGCCTCGGCCAGGCGTCGCTCTTCACCGGCGCGGGTCCAGCCCTCAGGGTTCGCGTGATCGCCACGGGTGCATTCCATAATCAGCACATCAATTTTTTCCTTGGGAAAGGCTGCCGGCTCCATGATGGTTTGATCGTCGAAATTGACGTCGCCGGTATAAAAAACAGTTTGGCCTTCGGCGCGCAGCATTACTCCGGTTGAACCGAGCACATGGCCTGCATCAAAGAACTCGAACGTTAATGTATCCTTTTCGCGCTGGGCTGCCCTTTCCCCAGCGATGGAGATCCGTTGACGTATCGGACACCAGCGCCAGCGTTCCGATGCCCGATCAATTTCGCGGTGGGTGAAAAGGGGATAGGACATTTCGCCGATCTCTTCGCGTTGCCGCGTCATGACATTCACCGAGTTGTGTAAAAGGACGCTGCCAACCTCCGCTGTCGCTTCGCTCATGAAAATTCGCGCGCCTGGGAAACGTCTCATCGCCACGGGCAAGGTGCCGATGTGGTCCTGATGCGCGTGAGAAATCAGTATGCCCTCGACCTCCCGGTCGGCGATTCCTTTGAAATTAGGCAGCGCATCCTCTCCCGTATTTTTCGGATGCATTCCGCAATCGATCAGGAGCCGGTTTCGGCCGATCTCAAGATAGTACGAGTTCGCGCCGATTTCGGTATGCCGTGTCAGATTCGTGAATTTCAAGTCCAACTCCGATAATGTCCGGACGCTTTCCTATCAGAGCAGTTATTGTCTGAACAGTCGGTTTCGCGTGCGGTCTAATAACTGGTCGCCATGCGAGGAGAAACCAACCGAGATCGCGATCCAAACACGAATCTGGAGCAGG
>JBLMXH010000322.1:0-2805 GCA_050257685.1 Nitrospirota bacterium | reverse complement strand
GGACGCGGCTCCCGCCGTCGCGCGATTCAGCCGTCACTTGCTTTAGAACACGTTTCCGTTCGAGCATGGCCGCCAGCACGTAGCAGGCATTTGCAGGCGGCGAATCCGACGCCATCAGACGGCGAAAAAGTTGTTCTGCATTTTCTTTGCCGACGGGTTCGGGAGGCTTTGGCGGCAACGGCTCGTACCGCGATTTCCAAAATGAAAACGGCCGAATATTTTCGTTCCGGCTTTGCCATGCCTCTTCGCTCAAATCCTCACGCCGGTAACCATCGGCGCCGTGATACAGGAGTGTGTAAAAATATTCGCCAGGGACAAATGGCCGCTGTGTCACCGCGCATGAATCCGCGCGATGCTTGATTGCCCAATCGCTTGCAAGCGGGTTCATCGCGCAACTGTACGCCACGCGGCGAATGGATTTAAGCTCGGCGCTTCGCGATTTGAGGCGCGGAGATAAAGCAGGTAGAGACCAATACCTGCAAAAAGAAGGTTTGGCGTCCAGGCAGCAATCCAGGCCGGAACCCGATCTCCTTCCCCCAGAGCGAGAAAAAGATGCACTAGGAAGTTGTTCGAGAATACGAGGATCACTGCAGCGGCAACACTGGATAAAACACCACGACGCGAATAGCCGATTCCGAGCGGCGCGGCAATGCACACAACCACCAGGCATGTCCACGGCAGCGCCAGCCTATACTGGAAATGCGTGCGAAACGGCGCCAACAACGTCGGTGGAAAATCCGAATTGAAATGCAGGTATTCGTGCAATTCCGGCACGCTCAGGGATTCGGCTTGCACGTTCGCACTGCTTAGTCGGAACGGTGTTTCACTCCAGTGCTCTATCGTTAGCTTGGGACGAAACTCTTCCTTGGTGATGTTCCCAGTTGCATCGTAGTAGGCGAGCCGCACATTCTCCAAATCCCATGTCTTTGTCTCAGGCCGGTAAAACGCCCGAGCAGCTGAGTAGCTCATCACGATATTGTCTTTCGCGTCTTGTTGAAGCACCTGAACATTGTTGAACAGGTTGTCGCCGAGCCGAAAATTCTGGATAAACCAGGTGCGCAAGTCGGTGCGATTACGAAACACTTGACCCTGAATATTGCGTGCAGGACGCGACTGCGCTTCTGACAGAAAAGTTTTGCGGGCCAGTTCCGCATGGGGCGCCAGCGAATAATTCAGCGCCATACTCGCTGCCACCGTGAGCAAGCCGATGCCGATAAGCGGCATAAGAATACGGGGAAGACTTACGCCCGACGTAAGCATGGAAACAATTTCGTTCGCGCGTGACATTCGCCCGAGTGCAAAAAGAAGGGACAGCAGAAGCGCAACGGGCAACAGGATTATGAACACCTGCGGGATCTGCGTGGCGTAGTAGCGAACGACCATCAAAATCGGAATATGGTTGTCAATGAAACTCGAGATGTTGTCGCTGACATCGAAGATGAGCCAGATCGAAGTGAATCCCGCGATGCAGTAAAAATAAACCTGCACGAAGTTTCGAATGACGTACCAATCGAGAAGTCGCATTGCGAAGACCACGGTCCTGACCCTGACACCAGAGTCAAATTCGGTTCAACTACGAGGAACCCCAAATCTTAGACCGCACCGATAGACGTGATTGTCATCCTGAGCGGAGCGAAGGATCTCAGATATTTATTCTCTATCCGCAGATTCAATGCCCGGAGATGTTTTGAAGTTTGGCGCCATGCTTCGCATTTCGTTACAGCACTTCACTCAACATGACATCATGCCAAGAGCTGTACTTTGATGATTGAACTTTCTCTGAAGCGTGGATGTTGGTGCTTAATCTTTGAGAAATGATTGCGTTGAAAGACAATCTGGGCAGCGAATTCGTGGAGCGGGTTCGCGGCTTTTTTTCCGAAAAAGGCCCGCTCTCCAAAGCAAAGAATTTCGAGTTTCGCCCGGAGCAGCAGGAGATGGCAGCACGCGTCGCCCAAGCGCTGGAACATGAAGAGCATCTGGTAGTCGAAGCGGGCACCGGCGTGGGCAAATCGCTGGGGTACCTGGTACCGTCGGTACTTTTTGCGCTCGAGCGGCACAAAAAGGCAATCATTTCGACGCACACCATCAATCTTCAGGAACAACTGCTGCACAAAGACATTCCGATCTTGAAAAAAGTTCTGCCAGTGGAGTTTGAGGCAGCATTGATGAAGGGGCGGCAAAATTATCTTTGCCCGCGCCGGCTCCAGCGCGCTTTGCAAAACGAGCAGGAACTTTTCACCGGACCTGAGCGCAATGAATTGCAACGATTGGCCGAATGGGCGTCGACTACTCACGATGGATCGCTCAGCGATCTTTCAGTCGAACCCGATCCAAAAGTTTGGACGCAAGTTTGCAGCGAAGCACATATCTGCACCCAAAAGACCTGTGGGCAGGATCCTCGCTGTTTTTATCAACGGGCGCGCAAACGGCTGTTGGCGGCGGACGTGATCGTGCTCAACCACACGCTACTTTTCATTTTGATGGGATCGCCCGATATGCAGGAAGAACGGGAGAGCGGATTCCTGTTCCCAAATGATTTCATTATCTTCGATGAAGCGCACACCGTAGAGCAGGTCGCATCGAAGCAAATAGGTATCGGAATCTCGCAGTACGGGCTGCGATCGGCCATTCAGCGCCTCTATAATTCGCGCACCCGCAAAGGACTTTTCACTGTCATGCGCGATGCGGTTGGGGTGCGACTCGCGGCTGAATTGGTCGATGACGTGGATAAATTTTTTTCCGCAGTCGACTCGAAATCGAATTTTCGCAAAGGCCGCGAATTTCGGGTGCGTGACGTGGAACTTG
>JBLMXH010000321.1:0-4452 GCA_050257685.1 Nitrospirota bacterium | reverse complement strand
ATGTTGAGCCGTTTTTGACGGTCGCACCCGACGCCCCGACACTTTCACACTTAAAGGAGTGAAATAACGGATGAAACAACACGAAGTCACTGTTCCTGAGATCGGTCTCATAGCCGGGACG
Source organism: Nitrospirota bacterium (assembly GCA_050257685.1). Lineage (GTDB taxonomy): Bacteria > Verrucomicrobiota > Verrucomicrobiia > Chthoniobacterales > UBA10450 > Udaeobacter. The sequence goes on along the minus strand of JBLMXH010000321.1, from coordinate 4,331 downwards.
CGTGCAATGCTTGGCGCCGGAATCGCATTATTGCTTTCCGAAAAGTTGAGCAATGAGCAGAGGCGGGCAATCGGCTGGACGCTGTTCGCCGTAGGCGCGTTAACGACCATCCCGCTTGCATTGCAATTGCTGTGTGAAGACGAATGATCGCGAGCTAACGGCTTTTGCGCGGGCGGGCATCGGAGTATTCCCACCGCGCAAATAACAATCTCGTTTTCGCGCCCGCATTAAATACCGGGAGTCATTGCAGCTAGGCTAAGCGCGACCGGTTGAGCTTGGGCTGGGGCTCAGCCGTTCATTTCAGGAGGCGAACGATTTGGATTGTTGACGCGCACCGTGGCGACGCAAAACGGTTCGTCGTGCACTCCGACAAAATACTTAGCTCCTTTGTGGAACTCGAACCTCAGGTGCTAACCGTCACGTTTTATTTCGAATGCTTTAGCGCCTTTTGATCGGGTTTAATGGTCTCTGACGAAAGCGGAACGCCGGGATAGACCTTGACGCCACTGCTATCATGAAGCCCCATGATTCACCGAATCGCATTCTTCGCCCCTGTGACGACGGTTTTTCGCATAAAGCGTTTAGCTTTCCTTTGTGGACTACTAGCCCTCGCTGGCAGCGATCTCAGTTTTTCAGGGCAAAATCGTGTACCAAGCGTGTCCCCGTTGGAAATGGGAGCCGCAACACATGAGACATGGGCGGACCCGCAAACGGCACTCCAGTTTCCGAACGCGAGCGGACCTGCCGCGGAAATTCAACCTGTCTCGTCTGCGCCGGCTACGCGCGGCAGCTTTATGGCAGCTTGGAACAAGGTAGCTGGGGCCATCGGCTACCTACTGGATGTTTCCACCACCGAAACGTTCACCAGTTACGTAGATGGTTGTCACGACGTGGAGATCGGCAACGTAACAGCGCGGGTCATCACCGGACTGAAGCCAGGTACCACCTACTATTACCGAGTGCGTCCTTATACTACTACTGGGCTGGGCAGCTACTCGGAAGCAAAGACGGCTACGACGGTGCCTACCACAGGACTGATCATTGACGCGACCTTCGACAGTTCGATTACCGGCAACCCAAACGCGCCGGCGATCGAAGCAATGATTAACCGAGCAATCTCAATTTACGAATCGGTGTTCAGCGATCCAATCAGAATTCAGATTCGTTTCCGCTACGCAACGACTGCGCCAGATGGCACTCCTCTGCCCGCAGGTCAAATTTCGCGAAGTAATTTTGTCTACTACACGATTCCTTGGAACACTGCCGTCAATGCTATAAGAGCGGATGCAAAAACCAGCAATGACGCTCTCGCGAACGCGAGCCTGCCAAACAGCCCTTTATCTGCAAACGTTCTGCCGTCGAGCGCGAACGGGCGGGCAGTAGGGGGGAACACCCCGCCGGCGATGTTCGCAAACGGTACCGTCGGCGCCGGCGGCCCTTACGATGGGATCGTCACAATTAATTCGGGGGTGCCGTTTCAATTCACGCGTCCTACCAGCGCGGGCAACTTTGACGCGCAACGTCTAACTGAACATGAAATTGACGAGGTCATGGGCTTTGGATCGCGCCTCGGTCACAATCTGAACGACGTTCGCCCTCAAGATGTGTTCAGTTGGTCGTCGTCTGGAGTGAGGAATATCAGTTCCGCCGGTACCTGCTACTTCTCCATCAACAGCGGCGCCACTCACATCGTCAATTTTAATCAGGATCCAAACGGCGATTTCGGTGATTGGCTGAGCACATCCTGTCCCCAAGCACATCCGTATGTGCAAAATGCGTTTAACTGTCAGGGACAATTTTCAGATATCAGCTCGACATCGCCGGAGGGGATCAATCTGGACGTGATCGGCTACGACCTGAGTCAAGCAAAGTTAGGTAACATCAGTACTCGAGGCTTTGTGCAGACGGGTAACAACGTGATGATTGGCGGCTTCATCATTGACGGGACTGGACCAAAGACGGTGATTCTGCGCGCCATTGGTCCTGAGTTGGCTGCACCTCCCTTTAATATTCCTAACGCGTTGGCTAATCCGAGATTGGAACTGCACAATGGCACCGGAGCTTTGATTGCCTCTAATGATAACTGGCAAACTACGGTAATAGGCGGCATCATCACCGCCAATCAAGTTATCGCCATCCAGAACAGCGGGCATGCTCCGACTCAACCAAGCGAATCTGCGATCATTGCTACGCTGCAACCGGGCAACTACACCGCGATCGTACGCGGTGTGAATAACACGATCGGAGTCGGTCTTGTTGAAGTCTACGATATCAGTCCGAATGCTACTTCAATTCTAGGCAACATCAGCACGCGAGGTTTTGTTCAGACTGGCAACAACGTGATGATTGGCGGATTTATTGTTCAAGGGCCGGGGGCAAAGAGGGTGATTGTGCGTGCCATTGGTCCCGAGTTGGCTGCGCCTCCATATAACATTCCGAATGCCCTGGCCAATCCAACATTGGAGCTGCACAACGGCAGCGGGACACTAATCGCCAGGAATGACAATTGGCAGAGCACGATAATAGGCGGCATTATCATCGCCAGCCAGGTTATCGCTATCCAAAACAGCGGTCATGCTCCCACTCAGCCAAGCGAGCCTGCGATTGTTGCAACTTTATCACCGGGCAATTACACCGCGATCGTACGTGGTGTGAACAACACCACCGGTGTAGCTCTCGTAGAAGTATACGATCTTCAATAATATTTGGACAGCCGCGCCTGCAACGTTCCGCTTCCACCTCGGGCTCGCTTTCAACGAGAATCTTTCCACTGCGGGCGCGCCATTAGAAAACGAGCCTGCCGGAAGTGTTTCACGCATCATTTTGAGAGTTTCCAGGAAGTGCGGGGGCGATCACCGCATTCCCGCCTTTTCCGGTGAAAGGTGATTCTGCCTCGCTAGGATTCGAACCTAGACAGAGAGATCCAGAGTCTCTAGTGCTACCGTTACACCACGAGGCAATGAGCGGGAAAAATAAAGATCGAAGTGCCTCACCGCAAGTCGGCCGCGGCGACCGTCGAGGATAAACTTACGCCGCCGCGATCTTCTTTGTTTCGAGTACGATTTCGGTCCCTTGCCGGGCTCCTGCAATTTCCAAATCGCTTCCGCGTCCCATCGCGAGTTCGCGGGCGGATTCTACCATCCTGTCTACCATCTCGTCGTTATGACTCGGATCATGGTGAAACAGCAACAGCGTCTGAACCTCTGCTTCCAGAGCGAGCGCGACGGCGCTGGAGATCGAACCGTGTCCCCAGCCGATGTGCGTCTCGTATTCCTGATCGGTGTACTGCGAGTCGAGGATCAGAATATCGCTTCCGCGCAAAAATTGGATCAACGCAGCATGCTGCTCCGCCGCAATTTCTTTCGCTTCTTCCGGACTGAGTTGTTTTCCTCGCGCCGCGTGCAGAAAAAACTCATACGGTTCGTGGTCGGGAAGGAACGCAATCGAACCGCCGCTGGTGAAGATTCGGTAACCCACGCAAACGCCGGGATGATTTACGAACGCCGCGTGAATGTCCAATTTACCGAGCGAGAACTTCATCTCGTTCAGTTTGTTGATAGTCATTCTCGCGGAGAGCTCGCGCATCGTGATGGGAAAGAACGGGGATTTCATTGGCTCTGCCATGATCTCGCGAAACGTCGCCCCGGCGCCATCAAAGCCGAAGATGCGAATCTCATTTTTCGAATCGTACGCGGGCTTAAAAAACGGGAACCCCTGGATGTGATCCCAGTGGGCATGAGTAATCAGCAATGAGAGCCTTATCGGGCGCGCTTGAAACTCTCTGTCGAGAGCTATACCAAGCGGCCGGATACCCGAGCCTGCGTCAAGCACGATAATCTCTCCGTCGGCTCGAAGTTCGACGCACGTCGTGTTCCCGCCGTAACGCAAAGTTTCGGCGCCGGGCACCGCGATCGAGCCGCGTGTCCCCCAAAACTTAATTCGTGCAGGCGGTGACGATGCCGAGATGCTGCGCATGGGTGGGGGAACGCCGATTTTGCCACGCATTTTCAATTAAACAAAGCATTTTTAGGAGAATATCTTAAGGAATCGAAGCGACACGATCATCGTGAGACCATCACGCTACCCGGAAGCTTAGAAGAAAATCGGGATGATCAAAATCGCGAGAATATTCACAACCTTGATCATGGGATTGATTGCAGGGCCGGCGGTGTCTTTGTAAGGATCGCCGACGGTATCACCAGTAACTGCCGCCTGGTGTGCGAATGAACCTTTGCCTCCAAGATTGCCTTCCTCGATGAATTTCTTGGCGTTATCCCACGCCCCGCCGCCCGAGGTCATGGCTATCGCAATAAACAGCCCGGTGACAATCG
>JBLMXH010000320.1:0-3538 GCA_050257685.1 Nitrospirota bacterium | reverse complement strand
ACGCCGGCCCCCTTTATGTAATCGAGAAAGGACGCGCGCGCGCATTCTCTGGTTTGAATGGGCGGGAACGCAATCTCGCGTTCTACCGCGAAGGCGACTTCTTTGGTGAATTATCCATCTTGAACGACTCGCCGCGCGCGGCATCGGTACAAGCATTCACAGACTGCCAATTACTTTCCCTTGAACCGCAGTCTGTGCGAGACCTCCGCCGGCGGTTTCCGGAATTCGACAAATTGTTGAGCGAGCGGCTGGCCCTTTATCAGGCAAAAACCGAGGCGCGTGTTCCGCTCGATTTTGCGAATGAATTGCTTCCTGCTGAAACGCAGGTGCACGATAAGGTGCAGCTCGACGGCCAACAGCCCGGTCAGCAGCCCCCCAGGGAAACGGATGGCCAGGAAGAGCCGTTCGCCGACGAGCGAGGTCTGTTCCGCAAACACGGCCGACCTCTCCGAAAGATCGATCACATCATGCAGATCGACGAGATGGATTGCGGTGCCGCCTGCCTCGGAATGATCTGCCGACACTTTGGTCGTAAGGTCAGCCTCGCCCGCATTCGACAGCTCTGTCACACGGCCACCGATGGCACCAGCCTGAAAGCGATTTCTCGCGCAGCGACGGAACTTGGGTTGGCGGCGCGTCCATTAAAAATCTCGTATCGACATCTCCCGCACATGCCGCTCCCGGCAATTGTTCACTGGGAGGGCAATCATTGGATCGTGCTCTATGACGTGGAAGAGCAATTTGTGCGCGTCGCCGATCCTGCGCGCGGAGTACGCAAGATTCCGCGACGAGAGTTTGAGACGAACTGGACCGGTTATGCGGCGTTGTTCGATTACACGCCAGCGTTCGAAAAAGCTCCAGAAAGTAGGCCTACACTGGCCTGGGTAGTGCCGTTTCTCTCACGATTCAAAGTGATCTTGCTGCAGGCGCTCGGGCTGGCTGTTGCGGTGAGTTTCCTGCAACTGCTGTTTCCCGTATTCACCCAAATCGTCGTTGATAAGGTCATCGTCGAAAATGACATCGGCCTGCTGAAAATCATTTTACTGGGCATGGTTGCAGCGCTCATTTTCGTCCAGCTCGCCACTCTCGCGCAGGAATACCTGCTTTCATTTGCCGCCGTGCGTCTCGACACCGCAGTTCTCGATTTTTTAAGCCGGAAACTTTTGTCGTTGCCGATGAGTTATTTCACGAGTCGTCGAACCGGCGACATTCAGCGCCGGCTCGAAGGTGCGAGACAAGTCCGGCAATTGGCCGTGCAGCAGGGAGTTGGCGCGTTGCTGGCAGCCGTCTTTCTCTTGGGCGCGATCATTTTAATGGCACTCTACAGTCCACTGCTGACTGTCGCGTTTTTAGCGACGACCCCTTTGTACGTGGGGTTAATGATTTTTTCGGTAAAGGTGTTGCGCCCTCTTTATCACGGAGTGGAAGAAAGTCAGGGCAAATACAGCTCGCATCAAATCGATGCGATCAAAGGGATAGAGGCTGTCAAAGCTGCCGCTGCCGAGGGCTCATTTCGTGACGCCATGCTGAATGAGTTTCTTTCGGTCTCGCAAAAACTTTTTAAGGCGACGTTCATCGTGATGTCTTGGGACAGCGTCCTGCAAACCATTGGTCTGCTGTCTACGGCGATCTTCCTGTGGGTCGGTGCACTGCAGGTCATTCACGGCAACTTGAGTGTCGGTGGTTTTGTTGCGTTCAGCTCACTAACCGCGATGGCATACGCGGGGATTTTGCGGGCGCTTGGAGTCTGGGACAACGTGCAGCTCGCTTCTGTCCTGCTGAATCGGCTGAATGACGTTTTCGAGCAGGAGCCTGAGCAGGGTCACGATCGCTCGCGGCTCGTTCCGGTACGCAGCTTGGAAGGGCACATCGAGTTGCGGGGGGTCAGTTTCAAATATGGCGGGCCTGAATCACCCGACATTTTACAGGATATCACGCTCAATCTTTTGCCGGGACGCACAGTGGCGTTCGTTGGCCGAAGCGGGAGTGGCAAGACAACGCTCATCAAATTGATCGCAGGCCTGCTCGAGCCCACCGACGGGACGATCTTTTTCGACAATGTCGATTTGAAGACTCTGAATTATCGCGACGTGCGACGGCATATCGGGATTGTTCTTCAGGAAAATCACATGTTTAACGACACGATTGCGCGGAATATTTCATTCGGTGATCCGGAACCGGATCTCGATCGCGTTTTGGCCGCTGCCCAAACTGCGGCCGCCCACGATTTCATTATGCGCTTGCCGCTCGGCTATGAAACGAAGATTGGAGAATCAGGTCTCTCGCTCTCGGGCGGTCAGAAGCAGCGCATAGCGATTGCGCGAGCAATTTACAACAACCCGCCCGTGTTGATTTTTGACGAGGCAACGAGCGCGCTGGATACAGAATCCGAGCGCGCGATTCAGGACAACCTCGCCCGGTTGATGGCTGGCCGTACTACCATTGTAATCGCGCATCGTCTCAGTACCATTCGAGAAGCGCATTCTATCGTCGTGCTGGAAAAAGGCAGCGTGGCCGAAATTGGCACCCATGACGAGTTAATGGCCCAGCGCGGTTTGTATTACTATCTTTCGAGCCAGCAACTCGGAATTTAAGATTTCGATGAGCGCGCAATTGATTGAACGTGATTCACTCGAAAAGGAGTCCGAGTTACTGCCCCAGGAGCCACCTCCCTGGATCATTCGCTGGACAGCTTGGCTATTAGTTTCGGCATTCGTCTTTGCGTTGTTGATCGCCATCGTCATGCGATTGCCCGAAACGGTTGATTGCCGTTTCGTTTTGATACCCGCAACGGGTGCGGATCCGATTCAATCTCCGCGGCAGGCGATAATCAGCCGGGTAGTGGTCGAAGAAGGCCAACCTGTTAAAGCGGGTGAAGAGTTGTTTGTTCTGCGTTCCGACGAGATCGGCGGCTGGGATACACAGTTCCGCACGCTGAACGAAGACTTGCGTACAAAGCAAGAGAGCCTCACGAGAAATGAAAGCGCTTATACTGCCCAAGTCGGAATTAAAAGCGCGGAGATCGAGCAGGCGAAAAGCGAGGTCGGATTTCGCGAAAATCACGCGAAGACCAGCCGGGAATTAGTTACCCGGATGGATAAACTAGCCAAACAGGGTGGGGAATCGGAGATCGACCTGATAAAGTTGAAATTGGATTTAGCCGGATCGGAAAAAGATTTGAGCGTCGCTCAAAGGACCTTGCAGCAGGTCATTCTTGACCGCGAGCGAATGGAAACCGAGCACGCGCGCCTGCGCGGCGAAGAACAGGCTGAAGTTGAAAAATTGAAGATGCGCATCGCGGCTCTGAAAAAAGACCTGGAAAATGCCCAACAGAATCTGTTGATGGTTCGCAGTCCGTACGAAGGCGTGGTCATTTCCGTAGACCAGCGAACCGTAGGCAGCTTTGTGCAACAGGGACAAGTGCTTTGCCAACTGGCGCCGAAAGGCTCGAAGCCACGGGCTCGCATGACGCTAACTGAAACCGGTCTTCCAAGGCTCGCCGTGGCTCAGCGTGTTCGCTATTTTTTCGAAGCATTTC
>JBLMXH010000319.1:0-6437 GCA_050257685.1 Nitrospirota bacterium | reverse complement strand
TTGAGGCTGTCTCCTTTTGTAATTCTGACAAGGCTGCCGATGGCGAGGAATCGCCGGAAACTCTGTACGCAGCAGCTTCAGGCAAGGCGCTTGACTCCGCGGGTAGCGTATGGTTACCAGCGGTCTGGTAATCATACGACGCTGTAGCCACGGCGCTCTGTTGCCGTGATGTTACAGGTAATAACGCGCGGATGCCTCGACGTAGCGACGCAGCTATATCATTTATGAGATTTCTTTTCCCGCGCCCTATTCTTGTTCGGCTTGCGAGTACCGCACGGTAGCGGATCACTAGAAAAACCAAAACGAGAAGAATTATGCCGATCGCGCTCGCGAAGTGTCGCTGATTGAGGTAGGTGACTTGAGACCACGTTCCCCAAGCTTCGCCACGATAGGGGAAGATCGTCTGAAGGTAGTCCCGTTGATGGGCGATTGCTTGAATAGCCGCCCGAACTGATGGTTGCCTGCGAAGAAACGGGACGTAAGAGAGCGACCCGAAAAAGAAAAAGAGCAACGATCCAAGGCGTCCGACTGCACGCGAATTGAATAGCACCTCCCCGAGGGTCATGACGATCACGAGCATTGCCACGAGCGTGGTTATGCTAAGTAGATTCAAGCTCCACGCTGGATCGAGGCCGAGGTACTCCAGGTTTCCAGCCTGAAAATAAAACAAAAAGTGATAGCGGATTCGGTCGCCGGAGAAATGCGGGTATTCGGTAGGAAAATTGTGTCCGACGGCAAAGCTCTGGATGAGCGCTGTGTTTGGTCCAAAATCGCTGTACTCAGGGTTTGCGATCTGAAGTTTACCCGCCTTCGTATTGAAGGAGGCGAACATCATCCATGACACCAAGACCACGTACCCGGCTATGAGGAGCCAGTCGGCTATGCTCGACCCACGAGGGCGTGGAACGTACAAGTTCGGTCGCTTTCGATACCCTTCGCCGGGACCACTTTTAACAATTGTGCGCTTCCACTTAGGCCAGGACAGAAGCGCGAACGATGCTACAAAGAACAATACATTGGCCCATAAAAGAGGGCGCGAGGTCCAGAAGAAAGCCAACGCTGCCAGATACGTGAACCATGAGCTTGCAAGGAGTCCCACGAGGACTGCTGCTGCACACCGGTGTGCAAGCGACTCGAACTGGTAAAAACGCCGGCAAAAAAAGTCACCGACACAACAGGCCAGCGTAAAGTAAATCAGAGCCAGCATTGGCTGCGCCGCCTTAAATCGTTGCTGCCTTCGCCGACGCTACGGCGGCCACGGAAGCGTTGAAGCGGTAAAAAGATTCCACCGTCAATCATGTTTACATCGAGATCAGTTGCCTCAGCACGCGTACAGGCGCGAACTCTAATCGCGCGATTTTTTCCGTCAAACGCAGACTTAGGCAGTTTACATGCGTGCCGACGACGGAAGCGAGCGTCGAAGAGTTCACTGATCACGGATCACGCTTTCAGCGAGCTACGGCTGGATTTTGTCGGTCCATAAAAATAGCCCCGTAGCGATTGCGTTAATCGCGACCGACACGGCGAAAAGTGAAATTTCGGCAACAGTGATCGTGGGTGGCCCGTTTCCTGTGAGTAAAAGGAACATCCACGGGAGGAGAATCATGGCGTATCGATACGAGAATTGCCATCCACCAGGATTTCCGTGGCACCACAGGATGAAGGTCAAAATTCCAATCGTAAGCCAGCATATCACTCTGAACTTTCCGCCGCTTCTAAAGAGAAGGAACAGAAAAGGACTGCTCAGAAGGATCGAACAGCCAAACGGATCAAAACTAAGAAATGGAAAATTGGGATCGTCGCGGAAACCTTGGAACACCATTTTGTGGACGTTCCAGGGAATCGAGTACAGCGAAAATAATCCGTGTTCGTACCAAGGTTCTTCGCGCACTTCGGGGATATGAAAGTACCCGAAGTCGAAGATTGAATGAAATCGCGCGAAATTATAAGCGGCAGTCAGTAGGGCCAATGCTACTGGCAAAGTCAGAAAGTCGATAACCATCGATGCGTTTACATGGAGCGCTTGTTTGATTCGAGTGGTGCGCGATTGGCCGGCGGTGTTTTCGTGCGAACGACGCCAGAAAAGATAAAGGAAGAAAGGCGCCGTGATGAGCAACTCGGTCCGGTTTCCAGCGGCGAGCGCGAAAAAGGCGCCAGCAACGAAGGGCAACGGTCGCACTAATGTAAAATAGAGCGCTGCAGTTTCTCCCATTAGCGCGAGACCGAGAGCGATTTGCCAAGCACCGCCCATTCCAAGATTGCACCACGTCCAAGTTCCAAATACCGGGAACAGCGCCAGCAAAATTCGCCGGCTCAGTGGCTTCGGTTTGACACTGGTGTAGTCGGCTCCGAATGCTTTCGCGAGCTGAAAAAAGAAATAAACACAAGCTCCGGCTATCAACGCGGCCAGAATGCGCGCGGGGAAATTGTGGATCAGCGATGCTTTTTGCAGGAGAGCAACCGGCATCATGCTAATCACCGCGCCCAGAGGGAACGCGGAGTAGTATCTGTTTCCGTAAGGAATCATTTCGTTGAGCCACTCCGGCGGCTTTTCCCGAAGACCGAGATCGCCGTGCAGAAATGCCGAGGCGATCTCGAGGGTGTAGTCCAAGTCCTTCAGCGTTGGATTGGTTGAGAAGTAAAAAGCGATCGCCGCGAGGAGTGAAAGTCCGATCGCGATCCAAACGTCTGGTCTACTCGGTTTGTTCGATATTTCAGCCTCCATGAAGGAAACTCTTGGCGATCAGGTTTATCACCTGTCAGAGATTGAACCCGGCGGCTACTGCGTCGCGGTGAAACATGCGGACGGTATCAAGCGAAACTTCGTCGAGGTTTTTGCCGCCGAGTTCGAGGAGTTTTTTCAGAATGTCATGCGGCACAGTAACGATATGACAACCGCAGCTGGCAGCTTGGAAAACATTAAGCACCTCACGAACGCTTGCCCAGAGGAGTTCAGCATTTGGCAAGGCGCTCACGATCTCAACCGACTCCTTCATTATGGGCGATGGATCGACTCCGGTATCAGCAATTCGCCCTGCGAAGACTGACACGATGGCTGGGACATCCGAGTTTAGCACGCCTACAACGGCTGTTACCTGACGCGGCGTGAGCATCGCGGTGATATTTAGCTTCACACCTTCACCAGCTAATCGCTCTATCAAGGGAATGGAAGATTCGCCGCTCGTGTTTGTAATTGGGATCTTAACGTAAACATTCTCCTGCCATTCGTGCATTTTGAGAGCCTGTCTGCGCATCTCTTCGAAATCGTCGGAGAACACCTCAAACGAAATCGGTTTGGATTTCACTTCTTTCAATACTGCCCTGGCAAAGCTTTCGTAATCGGTCAGACCGACTTTTCGCATCAGAGTCGGATTGGTCGTCAGCCCATGGATATAGGGCTGCCGCGAAAGCTCCGTGATCCCGTGAAGGTCGGCGCCATCTGCGAAGATTTTCACAGGAAGGCCTAGCAAGCGTTGCGTCATCCCTTCCATCCTACTAAACAGCCACCGCCAAGTGCAAGTAGTTCTCAGGAACTCGCGTCGCGGAGAACGGCATTCACAGCTTCGTCGAAATTCGCAACGATAAAATCGGGTGCCTGGCGCAAAGTTTCTTTGTAGCCGCGCTGGATGAAAATCGCGCGACAACCCGCGGCATGCGCGCAATCGACATCGCGCCAGCGATCACCTATCACGTAACTCCGTTTAGGATCAATGTTCAGCTCGGCAGCGGCATGCAGAATCATGCCCGGTCGCGGCTTGCGGCACTCACACGATTCGCCGTAGCGCGCTCCAGCATGATAGCAAACCTCGATTCGATCGAGTAATGGAAGCCACGATTGAAGTTTTAAGTTCATAGCTTCAACGGCTTCGCGACTCCGGGTGCCGCGGCCAACATCGGGTTGGTTTGTGATGACAACCAGAAGGAAGTTCGCGGCCTTGAGCCGGGCACACCCATCCGGAACATCCTCGTAAAGCTCGAATTCTTCGACGTCAGAAGGAGGATCAGGCATCCCGTTCCGGACCACAACCCGGTTAATCACTCCGTCGCGATCGAGAAAAACTGCGGGTCGCGCTACTTCATGCTTTCCCATTTGGTCTCGCCGATTTTGAGAGCGGGATGCGAAATGAACAAATGCCAAAGCACGGCTTGGAATGCTTCGGTGTGCGGCGTGATGTTTGCGGGATTGACTGTCGGAATGATAATCGCCACATCGGCCACCTGCGCGGTGTAACCTCCATCGCGTCCCACGATACCAAGAATTGCGCTACCTCGCTCCTTGGCCAGTCGCAGCGCGCTCACCAAATTCGGACTGATATTTTTGTCGTAGCTGCCGCCTCCGACCGACAATATAAGAATCGCGTCTTTTTTATCGAGTCGACTTCCTTTAAGCCATTCGGCGAAAACTGAATGCCATCCATCATCGTTGGTTCGAGCCGTCAACTCCGAGACATTATCTGTAGGTGCATAAGCCTCGATGCCGGTGAGCTTCCTGAAATCGTTTACCGCATGGGAAGCATTTGCAGCGCTGCCTCCGACACCGAGAATGAAAAGCCGGCCGCCGCGGTTGCGCACTGCCTCGAGTAATTCCACCGCCTTTTCGCAAAGCGCCGGGTCAAGCTTTGCGAGAATTTCGGTTGCCTCGAGCAAATGTTGTTTCGAATAACTCATGCCGGAAGGGAAACTGTGTTATTGCGCAGTAGCGCATCGAGTTCGGCAAGTCCATCCGTCGAGCCGATCTCATAAAAGCGTTGTTTCACTTCATACGCAGCCATTTGTTTCTCGGACACCAAACGCGAGTAGAGATCGGCCAGATCAAATGGCGCATTGTCAGGAAAGCCAGCGAATATCCCTGCGCTTAGAACACTTATGCCGTAATCGATGTGCCGCATTTCCGGTGTGCGGACTTTCTTGTCATATCGCCGAATTTTCTCCGCTTCGAACCAAATATTGCTCGTGTCCCAGCGGCCTTTGTTCTCGAACACTGTCATCAACACCGGTTTTTCACTCTGAACGAAAGCTTTTACAATCGCCGCGTAATCCACCGGCATGTATGAATCTCCGTAAATTGCCACGAATTGCTCGCCGAGATGGGAAATAGCGCGCTTCAGCGCTCCGCCCGTTCCGAGAAGTGTTGGTCCATCGAACGAATAATTAATTTGTAAGCCGAGTCGTTTTCCGTCGCCAATCTTGGCTTCGACCATCTCGCCGAGATACCCAACACACAGTACGATCTTACGAAATCCTTGAGAATGGAGTAGCCGCAACTGGTGAACGAGGAATGGTTCGCCGGCCACGCTTAACAGCGCTTTCGGCACCTTTTCAGTTGCTGGGCGGAGACGGGTGGCAAGGCCGCCAGCGAGAATGGCCACGGGCCAACTCGACAACTCGATATCTCTCCGTTGCGCGATCATTGGATGAGAATTTTTGTGCCCTCTGGCTCGAATCGGAAACGCACTTCCGTCAATCCTCTTTCACGCATTGCATTACGCAGACGCGCTTTATCTTCGGCGTAGAACATGAGAAAACCGCCTCCGCCGGCGCCGATTAACTTTCCGCCAAGGGCACCGTTCGCCATCGCCACGTCGTAAGAATCGTTGATAAACTCGTTGCTCATGATGGACGATCGTTCCTTTTTCCGCCGCCAGTGCACGTCCATGAGTCGCGCGAATTCGCGAAGATTATTGCCCTCCAGTGCGCGCTGACTTTGGCGCCCTAGTTCTTTTACGAAATGCAGGTTCTCGAGCATCGCTTTATTAGATTGCGTGCTTTTATCATGTTGTTCCTGCAAGATCTCGGAGGCTGAGCGAGCATAGCCCGTAAAGAATAGCAACAGATTATCCTCTAGCTCTAAGAGAGTTTCTTCAGAAACGTTGAGTGGTGATGCCTGAACGCGGCCATCCGGCAGAAACTCAAAACAAGTGATCCCGCCATAGGCCGAGATGTATTGATCCTGTTTTCCGACTGGTTCGCACAACTTTTCGATCTCGACACAACACGCTTGCTCGGCCAATTCCGACGGGTGCACTAAATTTTTGCGCAATGCGTGCAGCGCTTTGAGCAGCGCGGTTGTGAAACTGCCGGACGAGCCGAGTCCGGTCCCTGCCGGGATATCGGCCATGCTTGCGATCTCCAGGTTGCGTTCCTGTATCCCGGCTAGTTTGAGTGCTTCCCTGATGATCGGATGTCGAATCTCATCAATGCTGGATACCTCCTCAAGATGGGAGTACTTCAGCAAAAAACCATCCACAAACCGGCGATGGACAGTGATGTAAATGTACTTATCGATGGCCGCGGCGATGAGGAATCCGCCGTGCTTTTGGTAATAGGAGGGTAAGTCAGTGCCGCCGCCACCCAGAGAAATCCGCAATGGAGAACGGGTAATGATCATTCGTGAAGCGCAAAGATGAAAGAGCTGACCAGCCTTGTCCAGCCGACCT
>JBLMXH010000318.1:0-15768 GCA_050257685.1 Nitrospirota bacterium | reverse complement strand
GCTGTAACTTCATAACGAATGGCGCCGCAGGCGCACCCACCGGTAATCGTTTTCATTATTTACCTCTCAAACGATGAAGTGTTTCTCACAAGCCATCCCCTAAATGCCGCGACGCTGTATCGCGGCGGTGCCAGCGATAGCAACGCGCCAGAGGCGCGTCGAAATAGCGGAGGCGCCTACATCATTTATGAGACAGCTCGCAAGCAACGATTTTGAACAATTCGTTAGACCACCACGGTTCTGCCTGTCCCGTATCTCTTTGCCGATCGCGCTTTCGCCTTCAACGCTTCCGTTTCGCGGTTCCGCAGCGGCGCATTGCTGACGAGCGATTGAAGAAGATGATGCGCGGTGTGCGCCACGTCATCCACCGCGCGATTGAATGCTTCTTCGTTTGCGCGCGATGGCTTTGTAAATCCGGAAAGTTTCCGAACAAATTGGAGCGAAGACGCGCGAATCTCGTCGTCCGTCGCTGGCGGTGAAAAGTTATGCAGGGTCTTAATGGCTCGACACATCTCTGACACTCAATCCTCAGCTCTCAATCCTCAACTGTTTTGGAGGTTGTGCGTGTCCGTCGTTCAAGATACTGCGGAAGATCATCGGTGATCGTGTCCCACGGCGCGCGATCGGCAACAAAAGTGTGAAATTGCGGCAGAATTCCGGGATCGTCATCGAACGCGCCCATCCGAATCGATACCTGCGGCCCATCCGGCCAGTTACCGCCGAACAAACTCGAACCGCAATTTAAACAGAACGCTTTTACCGCTCCTTCGCCTTTTCCATACACCTTAATCAATTCCTCGCCCTGGAGCAGCCGGAACTGCTCGCGCAACACACGTGCCTGGGTGCAAACCGCCGTTCCAGAATGCTTGCGACAACGTTCGCAATGACAGTGGCTTGCTTGAATGAACGGCGGATCAACTTCAAACCGCACGCCGCCACACAGACAACTCCCTCGAATGCTTTTGGTCATTCACGAATCAACTCTTACGTTTCAACTTCTCAACAACTCAGCCGCGCGCGTTTGATGCAGCTACGGGATTAACGTTTTACGTGTTCGTCAAGGAATCTAAAGACATCCTGTTCCCATTGAGGAATCCCAAGGTAAAGAAAGTTGTGGCCCTGCTCTGAGGTTTGGCCAACGCTCGGATAGATTTTCAAGGCGTATGATTTGTGAAGACGGCGAAGTTCGTCGGCCAGGTCTTTACTGGGCGCAGTGCTGTAATCGTTTGCCGCCTGAATCAGCATGATCGGAGCCGTTGTCTTCTCTAGCGCAGCTCCCAGTCGCTCGCGCAATTCAGCCGAGCGCTGCCATGAACCGGCAGCAGCCGCGAATGTAACCACAGCCCGAAGCGTGCTGTCTCGCTCGCCGGCGAGCAATGTTACCTGGCCTCCAAACGAGTGGCCGACAATCGCAATGCGCCTGGCGTCAATTGCAGGTGCGGTTTTCAGGAATGACAGAGCAGCCAACACGTCGTCCAGGTGATCCGTCGTAGCCAGCAGGAACTGCAAATGCTGCCGGGCTTCTTTGCCTTTTGCTGCTTCTTCTTGGCGCAAGCTGTTGGGCAGCTTCCGTCATAGGCAAACCGGCAGTATGATCCGCATCGGCGTCTCCCGAGCCGTGATTAAATAAAATGGTCGGAAAAGGACCGGGCCCGTTTGGCTTCCAAAGGAAAGCTTTGAGACGCAACTTCCCGCTGGGAAAAACGACGGTTTCGGGAACAATGGGTGTTGGCTGGTCGATAGCGAACGCAACCCACACTGTCGCAAACAGGAATGCCAGCGCTCTAACTCTCAAGAATTGTCTCGCAACACTCCGGTTACTTCGCGATGCAAACGTTCTTCGGCTCAGTAAAAAATCGTAGCGCCTCTTCACCGCCTTCGCGGCCGACGCCGCTTTGTTTCATGCCGCCGAAAGGAACTCGGAGATCGCGCACCAGCCAGCAATTTACCCAGACCGTGCCGGTGTGGATTCGCTCGGCAACACGATGAGCACGGCTGAGGTTTTGCGTCCAGATGCTGGACGAGAGGCCATATTCAACATCATTGGCGTGGTTGATCACCTCTTCTTCGTTATCGAAAGGTGTGATTGTTACGACGGGGCCGAAAATTTCTTCGCGATTTGTGCGACATGAAACCGACAGACTGGTAATGATGGTCGGCTGAAAGAAATAACCTTCGCGGCAGCGTTCGTTAGGCCCTTGCGGCGAAGAACCGCCGAGTGCGATTTTGCCGCCTTCTTTCTGGGCCAGATCGACGTAGAACTTTACTTTGTCGAGCTGTGTCTTGTTCACTATCGCGCCCTGCTCGGTTTGTTCGTCGAGCGGATCGCCTTGTTTCAGTTGCGACGCCTGATCGACGAAACGCTCCACGAATTGTTTGTAAATCGGTTTCTCAACAAAGACGCGCGATCCGCACAAACAGACCTGTCCCTGGTTTGCGAACGACGAGCGCACACTGCCCGTAATCGCGGCGTCGAGATCAGCATCGGCGAAAACGATATTTGGATTTTTGCCGCCGAGCTCGAGCGAAACTTTTTTGAACAACGGCGCGCACGCCTGGGCGACTTTCTTGCCGGTAACTGTTCCGCCGGTGAACGAAATCGTCGAGATTTTCGGGTGCGCGGTGATAGCAGCACCGACGTTTGGTCCGGTGCCGTGAACCACATTGAGTACGCCCGCCGGAAGCCCTGCCTCCTGGCAAACCTCACAGAGCAGGAATGCTGTCATAGGCGTTAATTCGCTTGGCTTTGCGATGGCGGTGTTTCCGACAGCGATGGCCGGCGCGATTTTCCAGCTCAACAAGTAAAGAGGCAGATTCCACGGTGAAATCAATCCGGCGATGCCACGCGGCTGACGCAGTGTGTAGTTGAACGCGACGTTGTCGGTGATGTGGGCTTCCGATTCGGTGTGCAGAATTGCGGTCGCGAAAAATCGGAAGTTCGCAATCGAGCGCGGGATGTCGAGTGTACGCGCGAGCGAGATCGGCTTGCCAGTATCGATCGACTCGGCTCGCGCGAATTTCTCCAGGTTGCGCTCGATCAACTCAGCGATTAGCAGCAGAAACTTCGACCGTTCGGCTGCCGGTTTCGTTGACCAGTCGCGAAATGCGTTCTCTGCCGCAGCTACTGCGAGATCGACATCGTGTGCATCGCTATCGGCCACGTGTGAATAGGGTTTACCCGTCGCGGGCTCGATGTTGTCGAGATATTTTCCACCGATTGGTTCGACAAATCGGCCGTCGATGAAATTTCTGATCTGAGTTTGCCCAGGGCCCATGCCATCCAAAGAATAAACACATGCGGGAGACTTCGCGAATTGCGGTGCCGCATTCGGCCGAAGCGGGTTTTCAATTCAGCACGCGAGCCGGATGCGCGGTGGCAGCATCACAAGCTGCAAGGCAGGCGGAAACGAAGCAACAATCGATTCGAGATCTCTCGGCATCGTGATCACAACAAATGAAATCGTAGGCGCCTCATAATTCTTATTGTCGACCGGGGCTGATTTGGAATTAACTCAGCCGATTACGCCACCAGCTGAATTGATAATGAATGAGGAGAACATCCTGGCGAGCCTCTGGTTGAAAGTGGCAAGCTCAGGGGACACCAATTTTTGCAAAGCAAAACGCAACTAATGCGAAGTATCGCCAAAACGAATTCGCTAATTGACTTGGAATCAACATAACGCGGTGCGCGCAGCGCGACCTACCAACAGAGAGGCTAGTATGAATAATAAACCCCCGATCGCGAATATCACCGGAAATGAAAAACCTGCGGACTACAATTTAAACAAAGCGACAAGCCGCCGTAAATTTTTAGGTCAAATGGGAGCGGCACTGACTGGCAGCGCGGTGCTCGGCAATGCTGGTCTTGCCTTTGCACAGTCTAGCAGCCCAAGGGTTGCAGAGGGCGTTCGTGCGCCGGCTCCCAGAGCCAATCCACGGGTGAGACATTGTTTCGCAATCCGCCTCGCGACTGCTAACGACCAAGCGCACATTCCCGTTCCTCCCCACACGACCAATGGCGACGAGGAGCGCTATCCGGATAAATGTGGTACGTATAGCAAGGGCATCCTTCAGGACGGTATCGGTCTGGTCAACTTAAATGCTTTCCAAACGTTCAAGAGAGCCTTGAACAGCGGCAACCCAGCAGATTTCGAGAACATTCTCATGGGTGGTACCCGGACATTGAACGGCCCGCAAGGCGGTCTCGCTTTCGGCTTGGAAGGTAGCGATGCAGTGCAGTTTGGTAACGCGCCATGTCCGGACAATCAAGTGAACGCGGTAATCGTTCCGCCCGCGCCCGCTTTAGCGAGTGCGGCTTACGGAACGGAGCTAGTCGAGATGTACTGGGCCTCGCTGCTCCGCGATATCGCATTCACTGATTACATCTCAAATGCCACTGCTGCGGAGGCGGCACAGGAACTTTCCGGTATGCCCAGTTACGCAGGTCCACGGGACGATAATGGGAATGTTACGCCGAATTTGCTATTCCGTGGCGGCTATCCGGGCGAGACCATTGGCCCCTACATCTCTCAGTTGGCTTTAGTTCCTACTTTTCTGGGGGTGCAGGAAATCAGCCAGCAGTTGGTCACTTACGCAGCCGGCGTCGATTACATGACCGACGCCACGACTTTCCAACAAGTGCAGAACGGCGTTGATACCGGATTACACCTTCAACTGGATCCGCAGGCTCGCTTCCTCCACAATGGACGTGGTTTCGCGACCTTTACCCATCTGGACGTGCTTTATCAGGCTTACTTTACGGCCTATCTCGTGCTTAACACGCTGGGTGTCCCAGTGAACCCGGGCAATCCTTACGTCACCTCTCTAACGCAGAATGGATTTGGCAGTTTCGGCCAACCCGATTTCGCCGCCGCAGTGGCGGCTGCCGCTGGGTTTGCGCTAAACTGCGTCTGGTACCACAAATGGTACGTTCATCTGCGGCACCGACCCGAGTCCGGCGGCGCTATCGTCCGCCAAATTCTAACCGGCCAGGGCGGAACCCTCGATGGCCGCGTCAATGACAATGTTCTTAACTCGCTTGCTGTGCAAAGAAGCTTCAGCAGATATGCCGATTATTTTCTTTCCCAGGCATTTCCCGAGGGTTCGCCAACTCATCCGGCTTACCCGACCGGCCACGGCACGGTTGCTGGCGCTTGTATCACGATATTGAAATTTTTCTTCGACGGTAATTTCGTGATTCCTGATCCTGTAGTGCCAAGCAGCGATGGCCTTTCGCTCCTGCCTTATACTGGAGGAGACGCAGGCCAAATCACTGTCAATGGCGAGCTCAACAAGCTCGCGCACAACGTCTCATTCGGACACGGCATTCATGCAGGCATCCACTGGCGCAGCGACACTGATTCATCCATACAATTGGGAGAGGCTTTGGCGATCAGCGTTCTTCAGGATAGAGCACAAACTTACAACGAAAAGTTCACAGTTCATTTCACGAAAATCGACGGAACGACCGGGACGATTTCCAATCAATAACGCTGGAAGACGTCTATTTATAGCCGTCGTAAATAGTCGGCTTCGCGGTTTCAATGTGTCGGTCGATTAGCGCGCAGAATTCATCGGTGTGCCAGTGTTTTCGCGTAGCCCACCACGTTTGGAAACCGGGATAGGCTACGGTATCTGCGATTGTGCGCTCGTATCCGCGCCACAATCGCCTGTCGAGCGTTCCATCAAGGAAATTCAGATACAGGCTATCGGCAAACCGCAGGAAACGTCCGAGATGCGCGCCAAATCTCAGCTTCGATTGAGCATCCAGTTCCTCGAAAGATTGGAGAGCACGAAGCCAGAGCACGGCCATTTCAGGATTTTCCACCAGCGTCCGATTCAGATCACTCCAGTGCGTGGTCAAAACATTCATCGCTGCGCGTTGGCTTTCCTTGTTTTGGTTCCGAATTTGAGCGGCAAGATAAACGATCGAAATAATAACTCCGACAGCGCCCAACATTTGTCCGATAGCGCTGATCATTTCCCAGTTCATACCTGTTACTTAAATTGATGGAGCGAACGCTAAACAACAAAAACGTTTCGCTATTCGGAATGATCATCAAACAGGTCGCAATGATCGAGCGATTCGGCTTGCTCTGCCCGAGAGGCGCCGGGTAAAGGAGAAAGCATGCTTTCATGTTACCCAGCACTAGCTCTAGCGAAGAGAAACCGAAACAGCCGGAACAAACGTCCGTGGAATCGTCATTGGTCAACAAAGGACCAACGTGTGTCGCGCAACTCATTAAATTGCCTGGTAGCTGTGATATTTGCTCTGCTGTGTGCGAATTCGGGGAAACTGCGTGCTGAACAGGATTCGAAGCAAGCAGTTACCGTCGTCGTGATATGCGATGACGTCGCTGCGCAAAAAGCGATCCGCGAATCGCTTCTAAAGCACTTTCGCCCTCTGCAAAATTTCGAAGTTGTCGATAAGAACGGCTTCAGCTCGTTAATTGTTTACGCCGAGAAAACGGTTAATGACCCGAAAAATCCAAACGGCTACGCGATCGCGATTGCTCATACCAACTGTTATGAGCTGAAACTTGCGTACCAAAATCTCCGCGGGATTAACGACGAGAAAGTACGAGCAGTCCGAACTGTCGCCGAGCGCGCTCTCCGGGATGACACTGGAGTTCTGCGTCACCTGAACGTTGCGCATCTTGATGAACTATCCGATCAAAAGCTCGATGACTTCTCAAAACGCATCGTGTCTGACTTCCATGATCGGCAAAAAGGGACGGACTAACCGATCTTAAGGACTGGAATCACTGTGATACCGGTGTTGCGGAAACAAACAGAATCGGGTGGGAGAATTTCGTTGTAAGCCGACTCAGCGCTGACCGGCGCACGTGGCAATTGACTGGCATTGTAGCGGCGTTCTCTGAGCGCCGAGGTTTGTAATCGCATGCTTGTCGCATTCGGCGGTCGCTACAATGGAGCCGCATTCGGCGATCTGAGACCGCCGCTACTCGAGAACCGCACGGATTGGATAGAATCATCGTGCGGCTCTCGCTTTATTCTTCATTCGATCTTGCGAAGTCCGAAGGGTCCGAGGCCAGCTCCACCTTCGCCGCGGTGGCCGCAAGCATGAGAATGCAACCCGCGAGCTCGGCGTCTGCCACCCGTGACATTGTGCAATAGCGTCAGATCTCGAAGTTTTATGGTTAGCTTCTTTTGCTTTTTGATTTCAAGCGTTCCTTTCTAATTGTTGTTCTTGTTTGCTCACACGAGTAGTGCGTAAGCTCCGGCGCGAGGTTACGGAGAAAGATGCGGCACTGCGTAAAACAGCGACGTGGTGGGCGACGCAGTATTAACCGGTGACGGACGAATACGCTCCCGCTAGTGATCCAAACCGTGTCCGATTATTGATTTCCCTCACCTGGCTTGAGGCGCGGTGAGGGAGGGATTCGAACCCTCGGTAGCCTTTTGAGCTACGGCGCTTTAGCAAAGCGCTGCTTTCAACCACTCAGCCACCTCACCAATGCAGAGCGAGAATATCCTCGGGAATTGCCGGTTGCCAACACCGACCTTCTTCGCGTGCTCGCGATTTTCATCGGAGTTGCCAATTATTGATTGCGAATTGAAATAAGTTGGCATGATCAGCGAAGAAGAGGCGCGAAAGCAAATCTTAGAGAAGGTCACTCCATTGCCCGAGCGAGCAGTTCCGATCGCGAGCGCGCTCGATCATTTTGCAGCGCAGGATTATTTCGCCCGGCTGCCGCTCCCTGCGTTCGACAATTCAGCGATGGACGGCTACGCAGTCGTGACGACCTCGTGCAAGAAAGGCGGGCGGCTGCGGGTGATTGGAGAGCAGCCTGCGGGTCCTGATCGGAAGCTGCGGGTCGATGCCGGCGAAGCTGTCCGGATTTTTACCGGCGCCCCCGTTCCGCAAGGGGCAGATGCTATCATCATGCAGGAAGATGTTACGCGCGATGGCAGTGATATCAGGGTGAACGTGGACGTCGAAGCTGGCGAATTCATTCGCCGGCGCGGGTGCGATTTAGCGGAAGGACAGATGATCTTAAAAAGAGGCGAACGAATCCGAGCAGCGATCATGGCTTTACTGGCATCGCAGGGTCTCGCCAATGTGGTCGTTGGCGGCAAAGCAACTGCGGCAGTCATTTCCACCGGCGACGAGTTGGTGAAACCGGGCGAGAAACTTCAGACAGGTCAAATTTACGACAGCAATTCCGTTTTAATAAGTGCGCTCCTTGAGCGGTCCGGTGTGAGCGCGACCGCCGTGGAACATTGCCGCGATGATCGCAAGTCGTTAGAGCACGCTATCAAACGCGCAATCGAAAATGACGTCGTCGTCATCACCGGTGGCGTTTCAGTTGGGGAACACGACTTGGTAAAGGAAGCGCTGCGCGAACTCCGAGCCAAAATCGAAATCTGGCGCGTAGCGGTTAAACCCGGCAAGCCGTTTCTGTTCGGCAACATTGGCCGATGCCTGGTGTTTGGCCTGCCTGGGAATCCTGTGTCCGCGTTCGTGACATTTTTGCAGTTCGTGCGACCGGCGGTTTTGAAAATGATCGGTGGAACGAACCTCGATCTTCCGCAAGTTCCAGCGAAGTTGGCGATTCGCCTAACAAACGAAGGAGATCGACCGCATTACGTCCGCGGGAGATTCGAACACGGGAATTTCACGGCGGTGGGGCGCCAGGAATCGCACGCGCTGTTTGGTTTGAGCCAGGCAAATGCATTGCTGCGGGTCGCGGTCGGCCAGTCGTTGGAAGCGGATGAAATCGTCAAGGTTCAAATCTGGGATTGTGACCGAATCTGATTGTACTTTGAAGGCAGACACGTCTGCGCGTCCACAGCGATAGCATGCCGTTAATTCCAAAACGTTCCGCACTTGTTTGACAGTGACTGCCCGTGTTTCTAGTTTTATCGCGTTGAACACGGGACCGGTTACCGCGCTTCCACGAATTCCGACGGATCAAAGTCGTGCGGATGCCGAACGGCTTTCCCACATTATTTTGGAAATGCAGCGTTGTTTTCTGCTGTACCTTTCCAAGGAGCTCGCGCCAGGCAACGTCTCGTTCCCCCAATTTTTCCTTCTTGCATATCTGGATCGCAAGGAAGTCCTGAGTATGTCGGAGATCGCGAAGAAAATGGGGCATACTACGGCTGCAGCAAGCGGGCTGGTGGCGCGTCTGGAGAATCTTCGTTACGTCATGCGTTCGGCCGCGCGAGATGACCGTCGCAAAGTGATGGTCTGCATCACGCCCAAGGGTTCAGCCCTCGTCCGCCGAATTCGTGAGGAAATGGTTGGCAACGTTATGAAAATACTGAACCACCTGACACCCGACGAGCAAAAGGCGTGGCTGCACATTTACAGCAAAATTTACGACTATTGTCAGTCGAAATGATTTTGCTTTGGCTGGCGGGGGTGCTATGAGACTGCGTTGAATCCACGGGCCGGCAGTTCTGCGTCTAACCGCTAACGTTGTATGAGAAAATTTCTACTTTGCCTCGGGATTGCTGCGACTTTTGGCGTTTCCGATCGGCCGAGTTTTGCCGGCAGCCAGGGAACATACGAAACAACTTCTCGGACCCGAACAATGTCAGAAGGTGCCGTGCCGACTTTTACACTGGACCAGGCGATTCTGACGGCGGTGCAGCGAAATCCTACTCTTCTCAACGCAGAGCAGGAGATCAAACGAACCAGAGGCGTGATTATTCAGGTGCGCGCACAAGCGCTGCCACAAATCAATGCGAACGCAAACTTTCAATGGACCGATCCGAACCTGACAGGTGCGCGTTTTCTTGGAACTACGAGTACAACGCCGAGTTTTACGCCCGCGGCCGCCGCCGCATCTCTCATGGATGGAGTGCCGTTGTCGCAGGTCGGGGATGTTCGTACACCTGTCGTCGCTGCAACGCCATCGCCGGTCAGAAATATTGAAACGAGCGACATCTCCTACGCGATCAGTGTTACGGGAACACAGCTCATTTTTAACGGCACCACTTTCAACCAGATTCGCGGCACGTTCTTTCAACGCGACAGCGCCTACTTCGCTTTCCGCAATGTTTTGGATCAACTGATCGCTACGGTGAAAACTCAGTTTTACCAGATCATCGTCAATCGCGAGCTCGTGAAGGTGAACGAGGAGAACGTGCGCCTTTTAGAAGCTCAGTTGAAAGACCAGCAAAACCGGTTTGAAGCGGGAACAGTTCCACGCTTCAACGTGCTGCAAGCGGACGTGCAGCTGCACAATCAGATTCCACAGCTCATCACTGCCCAGAACAACTTGCGGATATCGAAGTTGCAACTGGCCAAGACTCTTGGCCTCGACTTCCAGCGACGACGTGGTGACAGCCCACCGCTGGATGTCATCGGTGACATGCCGTACATGCCCCGCCCCATTGAACTCGCGGACGCCATCGAAATGGGGAAGCAGCGACGACCGTTCCTGAAACAAGGTCGGGCAAACGTATTGAACCAGCTCCAACAAGTGCGCGCGGCAGCAGGTCAATATCTTCCCACTATTACGACGACCGGTGGCGGCGAATGGGTCAGTTCCCCTGTCAACTCGAGCTGGCATGACATTTCAAAAGGCTGGACCGCGTTGGTCCAGGGCAGTATGCCAATCTGGGACAGCGGCGCGATCGCCGGTCAGGTCATTCAACAACGCGCCCTGCTTTCCGAAGCAAAGATCACATACGACGACGATGTTCGGCAGGTCGAGTTGGAGATACAGACCGCTTATTCCAATTTGCAGCAGAACCAGGAGCTGGTTAAAAGCCAGGAAAAAAATGTCGAGCTGGCTGATGAAGCGCTGCGGCTGGCCAAGGCGCGTCTCGACGCCGGCGCGGGAGTTCAGTTGGATGTGTTGAACGCGACAGTGCAATTGCTCACTGCGCAATCGACCCGGTTGCAAGCTTTGTTCGGATATAATTCGTCGTTGGCAGAATTCGATCGCGCTACCGGTGCGCAGAGCACTTACACCGAGATGTTCGCCAACCTCAGGCCGCGCGCCACGACGAGCACGACCTACTACACTGGCAGCGACGTGGATGCCATGGGCCATCCGAAGGAAACCGGCGAAGAACGCGTTACGACTACGACGCGAAGGACCAGCTCCAAGTAAGCAATCCTGTAGCGGCGGTCTCAGACCGCCGGATGCGACGGGCGCGATCACATCTCTCCGTCCAGGGAGGGCCGCTATAGTGCTCCCGATCGCCGTTTACCTCGAAGTTTCGAAAGATGGGAACTACTGCGAAGCCGCCAGTCCTTGAACGGCGCACGTAAACTCGGAAATTGAAGACGATGATGCATTTGCCGTTCGAGCAATTTCCTGCGCTGAGCACGATCAAAATCTGTCGTCATGTTTTCGCGCAAAGAATCCCCGGGATCGACGTTTCGCACGACAAAGCCGACGTGCTACAGCGCCTCGAGGCCGCGCATCGGGAAATTCGCAACGCAACCGGCTTTGGCGATTGGCCGCTGTTCACCGCTCAACAAGTCCACGGAAATAAAATAGCAGTAATCGATGAGGTAGGGTCGGCGCTCCGCGCCGACCACGGACGCCGCGTAGCGGCGTCCCAACCAAGCCGCAAATTCCCCGCGTGTGATGGCATCATCACGGATCAATGCGGTGTCGCCCTCGGTATTTACGTCGCAGATTGTTGCGCGGTTTACATGGTAGATCCAAAAACACCTGCGATTGGGTTGGTCCATTCCGGACGCAAAGGAACCGAGCTCGGCGTTGTCACCAACGCGATCAGACAAATGACTGAACACTTCGGCTCGGATCCGGCGGAGATAATCGTGCAAGTGAGTCCCTGCATTCGCCCACCCCACTACGAAATTGATTTCGCTGCCGAAATTATCCGCCAATGCCGCGCGCTTGGTGTTGAACACATCCACGACTCCGGCACATGCACCGCTTGTGATCTAAGTGATTACTATTCCTATCGTGCCGAAAAAGGAAAAACCGGCCGGATGCTGGCCCTGCTTGGACTGGAGCCACCAGTCCGCTCATCTGTCTCTCGTTAATCCCTGAAATTCTTAAAATTGGTCGCGACGCCGAAGTCGCGGCCGCGCACGAACTGAATGACAGTTTGCAATTCGTCTTTCTTTTTTCCGGTGACGCGGATCTGCCGATCCTGCAACTGGCTTTGTACTTTGAACCCCTGCGCCTTGATCGCCTGAATAATCTCCTTCGCCTTACTCCCTTCCAGGCCTTGCTTAATTTTCAACTCCTGGCGCGCATGGCCGACGGACGAGATCGCTGCTTCTTCCTGCTCGACATTCCGCAAATCCACGCCGCGTTTCGACAGCTTGCCGATGACGATTTCTCTCAGCGCTTTCAGATGCGCGCCGTCATCAGCGATCAAAGTAATTTTGTCCTGTTCAGGAATGATTTCGGTCTTTGCATCCTTCAAATCGAACCGCGTAGCAAGCTCTTTGCGCGCCTGGTTCAGCGCATTATCGATTTCCTGCTTGTCCACTTCTGAAACGATGTCGAAGGAAGGCATTGTCTTGAATTTCGGATCTCAGGTTTGAATTTCAAATTTGTTCATCGCTGTCGTCATGTCGAGCGGCGTCGAGACATCTCGAGGAGTTGCCTGTGAGCGCAGCTACGGGATTTGATTCGCTTACTTCCCGTTTCGCTTAGCCTTCGGCCTTCCCGTCTACGTCGCAGCTTCCCAGTCGCTCCGTTCTCGACTTCGCTCGGAATGACGTTGGTTCTACGGATTTGCCTCCGCGATTTTGACGTCTCCTTCGTCGACCCGGATTTGGATTGTCGCTGAGCCGCCGCCATTGATTATCTGATCGACTTTCATCGAGGAATTCGCAGTCAGCGGAACGTTATTGAAATCATTGGCAATCTTTCCGTGCACAGCGTGCGCGAGCAGGTGGAAAGCCGCTTCGGTAGGCAAAAAGACCCACGCTGTTCCCTGCCCAACGCTTGCTCGCGTCGAGAATTTTTCCTGTTGCCACCAATCGTAGGTCAGCGTCAGCGTGCCACGGTTTGTTGCGAGATCCAGGTTGCTGAAACAGTCCCGCGCGAACATCCGACCGTCGCCCAAGCGCGCGCGCACTTCTCGCCCGTGCATACTGTCGATGAGAACCTCGCCCGCGCTCAAATCCAGTGCGGAAATGCTGGCTGTCGCAGGGACAACAACGGTGAAATCGACTGTGCCGGAGTAATCCCGAAGCGTCCACTTTGGCCGGCGAGGAACTTTCGCGATGATCGAAACGACTCCCGGTTGTATCGAGACATCAATCCCGATCTGATCTAGCCGCTCATGGCTGTATGCCCTTTTGAGCGATTGCACCCGCACCTCATTATCTTCCGAGCCATAAACCAGGATCGCGCCGTCCTGGTTGTGAATGCTTATGTTCGCAGTCGGCTCGACCGTGTAAACTTTTTCGGATACCTCCTGAAGCACAATTTTGCCCGCACTGCCGCAGCCGTTGAGCAGTAGGAGCACAATAAGAAATCCTGGACAAAGTCGGTGAACAGCGGCGCGTCGCACGCGCAAATCGTATCAGCAGCCACGCGGTTTGAAAGCGACGCGAAGTCGCCTAAGTCACCGCCGCATCATTGCGCGAAGCGCTGCGGCCTGGGCACCCCAAAAGCTTTCGCGCGAAACAGATTACCGCTCGTTAACATTTCGCATGAAGTCGTTTGGGAGTGCGGCGCGCCCCCGCACCGCTTTCGGTGGAGTTAGGAGCAGGATTGTTCAATTAACAATCGAGAGCTGATCATACCCAAAGCGTGCGATCGAACGTCCGATATTGAATGGCTTCGCTGACGTGCTCGGGTGCAATCCCGGCCTTTTCGTCGAGATCGGCGATCGTGCGCGAGACTTTCAGGATCCGATCGTACGCGCGGGCGCTTAAATTCAATTCACTCATGGCTACGCGAATCAATTCCTGCGAATCCTGGCTGAGCTTGCAATGTTCTTTCAACTGGCGCGTCGCCATACGGGCGTTGCAATTGACTTTCGGCTCCCTTCGGAACCGTTCCTGCTGGCATTCTCGCGCTCGAATAACGCGGTCGCGAATGGCAGCAGAGCTTTCCTCAGCGCGTTCGCTGGCGACGTCGCGGTATTCCACGGCGGGCACTTCGATGTGCAAATCGATGCGATCGAGCAGCGGCCCAGAAATCCGTTGACGGTAACGCTGCACTTGGACAGGCCCGCACCGACATTCGCGCTTCAAATCGCCAAAATAACCGCACGGGCACGGATTCATTGCAGCCACCAGCATGAACTCGGACGGAAATGTGACACTCCCCGCCGCGCGCGACACAGTAACTTTCCCGTCCTCAAGCGGTTGGCGCATGACTTCCAATGCAGATCGTTTGAACTCCGGCAACTCGTCCAAAAAAAGGACGCCATTATGCGCAAGACTCACTTCGCCCGGATTCGGAAACGCGCCGCCGCCGAGCAGACCGATGTCGCTGATAGTGTGATGCGGCGGACGGAAAGGTCGGATGGCGACAAACGATTGTTCGGTGTCCAGCAAGCCAGCGATGCTATGGATCTTGGTTGTCTCGATCGCTTCATCGAGCGTGAGGGGCGGGATGATTGTTGGGATGCGCTTGGCCAGCATCGATTTGCCCGAGCCGGGCGGGCCGATCATTAGGACATTGTGACCGCCGGCGACAGCAACCTCAATTGCCCGCTTGACGTGACCCTGGCCTTTGACGTCGCTGAAATCGACGTCGTAACTTTGGTGCGCAGCGAAGAATATGCTCAGATCAGCGCGTGTAGGCAGAAGTGCGATTTCGCCGCGCAAGAATGCGAAGGTCTGCCGCAAATTCTTCACACCGTAGATGTCGATTTTGTCGACCATCGCGGCTTCGAGCGCATTTGGTTCCGGCACAAACAGCGCCCGTTTGCCGCGGCGTCGCGCCTCAAGCGCGACCGGCAGCACCCCCTTCACGGCGCGCACGGAACCATCGAGCGCCAATTCGCCGACGAAACTAAAATTTTCGAACGGCGAACTGTCGAGTTCCTCGGTCACGGCGATCATTCCAAGCGCGATCGGTAAATCGAAGCTCGGTCCTTCCTTTTTAATGTCTGCAGGCGCGAGATTTATTGTGGTTCTTCCGCGCGGCCAATAGTAGCCGCTGTTCGAAATTGCGGTCGTGACCCGGTCGCGGCTCTCTTTCACCGCTGCGTCAGGCAGTCCGACGATGATGATCACCGGATCGCCGCCAGCGCCGTTTACCTCAATCTCCACCTCGTAAGCGTCCACGCCGTAAACCGCAGCGGAGTAAATTTTCGCCAGCATGCAGCGGGCAGGTTTGCAGAAAATTGCTAGAGCGAAAAGCGCCAAATAAACTGAGATGCAACGGATGCCGCAGAGCGTTGTCAAACGTTAGAGCAGACGTCAGATAACCTCGTATTTGTTGGCCAGTAAAACCCCTATAAAAAAGATTGAACGGCAGGCATCCAACCAATGTCACAAATTCGAATATTTAACCTTGTTAAATACTTCCTCGGATGCTACAACGCGTGATCGATAAGGCGTCGACGAATACAGTATACGGGAAGTTGTCGAACCTCTCCCTCCAAATGAACGATGAAAAAGAGTTATATGGCTGCTGAACATAGCGATACAGGAATAAAGATTTACCTGCGCGAGATCGGGCAAATCCCGCTCTTGACGCCGGAGCAGGAGATCGAGCTGGCCGCTAAAATCAAGAAGGGGGATCGCGAGGCCCGCGCTTTGATGATCCGGTCCAACTTGCGCCTGGTGGTCAAAATCGCGCATGACTATGCCAATCTTGGTCTGCCGCTGCTGGACTT
>JBLMXH010000317.1:0-9258 GCA_050257685.1 Nitrospirota bacterium | reverse complement strand
AATTCGCGTGTGTTCTGTGACAAATGAGCTCTGCTGGACCCTAACAGATGATTTGTTAGCTCTTGTGCTATGTACTTCATCATTACATCGCCCGAACGCTCGTCATTAAAGCAACTCGCAGTCGCTCATGGATCAGAATTCATCACGGAACGGTTTCCTCTGTTGGAAGAGCGCCAGGCGTTTCTCGCGTTCTTGTCGTTCCTTTGGTGCCAATGAAGAATCCGTCAGTGACTGTTTCTCATATTTGACTGCCTGGTCGAAATCGCCTGCTTCAGCGTAAGCTGCCGCCAATATGTCGATGAATCCTGAGTTTTGCCAATGTGACAATTCACACGCGTTTTTCCCAGCGGAGACTGCTTCAGTACCATTGCGGAACCGATCGTTTGGACAGGTGGATAAGAACCAACCCAGGTTGCCGTAGCTCGTTTCTTGGTTCGGGCTCAGTCGGACAGCCTCTCGAAAGTCACGCAAAGCAAGTTCGGGTTCGCTGAGTATCTGATATGCTCTTCCGCGCAGCCCTAGATCTGTTACGCGCGCAAGAGCTAGCTGCGATGGTTTGAGTGTTACAGCGACCTTCGCATCCGCGACTGCGCGTGCCCGTTCACCCTGTTTGGCGTACGCGTATGCCCGCGGCGCGTACGCACTCAGATCTTTCGGCATTATTTGAATAGATCGCGTAAGATCGGCAACTGCCCGCTTGTAATCGTGTCGCTCGAGAAAGCTAATACCTCGGTTAAAATACGCCCTTTGGAACTTTGGGGCTAGGGTGATGGCCCTATCGTAATCTGCTAAAGCGTTTTGCGGTCGCCCAAGGAAATGCTGTTCGAGATCCGCTCGATCGCAATAGGCAGCGGCATTCTTCGGGTCGAGGCGAATTGCTTGATTTAAGTCTGCCAACGCTTTGTAGTAATCCCCCTTCAGCATGTAAGCGCTGCCCCGAAGTGTGTATGCTCTGGCGAAGGTCGGCTGCAGACGAATGACTTCATCAAAAGCTCGAATCGCGCTGGCCGTATCCCCACTTTTGTGGAAGGTCAGACCGCGGTCAAACACTGGACGGATCGATGCAGGTACATTCGAACCATGTGTTTGTCCATGCACCAGCGTCAATGGCAACACGACTGCCGCCACAATTCGCCCGAACGATATGCCAATCACAGGCCGAGTCATTGTCGCGGGCCTATTTACCGGCGCGCCCAGCGGTCGCGCCCTACCATCAGACGTCGTAATACATCGCGAACTCGTAAGGGTGGGGGCGGAGACGCAGTGCGTCGTACTCCTTTTGTTTCATGTCGATCCAGTTGGCGATGAAGTTCTCGTTGAAGACGTCACCGCGCAGCAGGAAGGAGTGATCGGCCTGGAGCGCTTCGATTGCGCCTCGGAGTGAATCGGGCACACTGGCGACCTGCGCGAGTTCTTCCGGCGGGAGTTCGTAAAGATTTTTGTCGAGCGGATCGCCGGGGTCCATTCGGTTTTGGATCCCATCAAGTCCCGCAAGAAGCATCGCAGAAAACGCAAGATATGGATTTGCAGCGGCATCCGGTGTGCGGAACTCGATTCGCTTTGCCTTCGGACTCGGTGAATAGGTCGGAATTCGGATGGCGGCGGAACGATTGCGGGCGGAGTAGGCGAGATTGACAGGTGCCTCGAATCCGGGCACGAGCCGTTTGTAGCTGTTGGTGGTGGGATTCGTCAGGCAGGTCAGCGCCGGGGCGTGCTTTAAAATTCCGCCAATGAAAAACAGAGCGATATCACTGAGCCCCGCGTAGCCGTTGCCGGCGAAAAGCGGTTTATCATCTTTCCAAAGCGAAATATGCGTATGCATGCCGCTGCCATTGTCTCCAAAGATTGGTTTCGGCATGAAGGTCACGGTTCTGTTGTGCCGCTTGGCAACGTTCCGGAGGATGTATTTGTAGTACTGCATGTTGTCGGCCATGCGTTTGAGCGGCGCGAAGCGAATGTCGATCTCTGCCTGACCGGCAGTAGCGACTTCGTGATGTTGGCGCTCGATCGGCACGCCTGCTTTCTCGAGCTCCAAACACATTTCATTACGAATATCCTGCAACGTGTCCATCGGTGAGACCGGGAAGTAGCCTTCCTTTGGTCGAATTTTGTAACCGAGGTTTGGAAACTCCTCCCGCGCGCTGTTCCAATGTCCTTCGGCGCTGTCGACCATGTAAGACGCTGCGTTGCCGCTGTTCGCAAATCGCACGTCATCGAAAATAAAGAACTCCGCTTCCGGCCCGATGAATGCCGTGTCTGCGATTCCGGTGGATTTGAGGTACGCCTCTGCCTTTTCGGCAACACCGCGCGGGTCTCGGTCGTATGGCTCCCGGGTAATTGGGTCGACAATCGTGCAGATGAAACTCAGCGTCGGCTCGGCATTGAAAACATCGATCCATGCCGTCGCCGCATCCGGAATGACGAGCATGTCCGAGGCATTGATCACCCGCCAACCGCGGATGCTCGACCCATCAAACCCGAGGCCGTCGGTGAAGATTTCCTCATTGTATTCGGTGAGTGTGGTTGTGAAATGTTGCCACGTACCGAGCAAATCCGTGAACTTGAAGTCGATCAATTTCACGTTGCTGTCTTTGATGATTTTGCTGACGTCGGATGGAGTTTTGTCTTTGGCCATGTTGATTTCGGTAAGGGTTGAAGGGTTAAAGCGTTGAAGTGTGAAAGAGGCGTAAAAAATTACATGGTTACATCGTGCAGCACTTAAATGCCAACCGTTTTAACGTTGCAACGATTCAACGTTGTAACCCGGCGTGCGGAGCACGCTACACCGCTTTTTCGCCGATCTCTTCTGTCCGGATCCGGACCGCATGTTCCACCGGAAGCACAAACACCTTCCCGTCTCCGATCTTGCCAGTCTTCGCCGCGCCGACCACGACGTTGACCGCCTTGTCGATCAAGTCGTCTGCCATTACGACTTCCACTTTCACTTTCGGCAGAAAATCCACTGTGTATTCGCTGCCCCGGTAAATTTCGGTATGCCCTTTTTGCCGTCCAAAACCTTTGACCTCCGTGACCGTCATCCCTTCGATACCGAGCTCTGCGAGCGCTTCTTTCACCTCTTCGAGCTTGAACGGTTTAATTATGGCCTCCAATTTTTTCATGTCGCAGTAACGTTGGCTCGCGGCGCTTTCCAACCTGCCCGTAATGCTTCACAAAGCGAGGCAGGCGGGTCGAAAGCGCACCCGCAGCACGCGCTCTCATAGCAACAAGACGAAACCGATGCAAGCATCGATTTCGTCTTCGTTAAATTCGTTAAGAGTTGAAGCGCTGAAGGGGTTGTCGGCAACACGGCGTTTTCGCTTCAACGCTTCAACGGTTTAACGCTTCAACGAGGGCAAACACCTAGGTAAATTTGCCAAAATAATCTGGCGTTTAATACTCAAACCAGATGTCCCGCGATTCTTTCGTTCACCTTCATCTGCACACCGAATATTCGCTGCTGGATGGAAGTATCCGAATGAGGGAGCTCATGAAAAAAGCGGCGGAATTTGAAATGCCTGCCGTGGCGATGACCGACCACGGCAATTTATTTGGCGCGATAGAATTTTATCAGGAAGCGCAGCGGGCCGGCGTGAAACCGATCATCGGCTGTGAGGTTTACGTCGCGCCGGGATCGCACAAGGACCGGCCGCCGTCACGGCGGGAATCGGCTTATCATTTTACGTTGTTGGCCGAAAACGAGACTGGCTACGGCAATCTGGTGAAGCTGGTGACGGCAGCGCATTTGGACGGATTCCATTACGCGCCACGAATCGACAAAGAAATGTTGTCGGCGCACTCGGCGGGTTTGATCGGCCTCAGCGGCTGCCTTGCGGGCGAAATCAATAGCGCCATTCAGTCAAATAACATTGAGAAAGCAAAACAAAGCGCCGCGGAGTATCGCGATATCCTCGGTGCGGAAAATTTCTTCGTAGAATTGCACGACCATGGGATGGAAGAGCAAAGGATGTGCAATACCGCGCTGGTGCCGCTTGCGCGAGACTTGGGCGTCAGCCTGGTGGCGGCGAACGACGTGCATTTTCTTCGCCGAAGCGATCACGACGCGCATGACGTGATGCTTTGTATTGGCACCGGCAAAATGGTGCAGGACGAAAATCGGATGCGGTACCTGCCGGAATTATATTTCAAATCGCCCGCCGAGATGCAGCAGTTGTTTCGCGATTTTCCAGAGGCACTCACCAATACGCTGGTCGTCGGCGAACGCTGCCGGCTCGAGCTTGAGTTTGGGTGCTCGAAATATCCAGAGTATCCGGCGCCGGCCGGCAAAACACGGGAAGAATACCTGCGCGACCTTTGCTACCAAGGCTTGCGCGCGCGTTACGGCGAACGGGCAGCGACAGATTCGGAATTGACCCGGCGGCTGGAGTACGAACTCGGCGTTTTGGAAAAAACCGGGTTCGTTAGTTATCTCCTGATCGTTTGGGATTTTATTCATTTTGCCAAGGGCAAAGGCATCCCGGTTGGTCCAGGGCGCGGCTCGGCTGCAGGCTCGATCGTTGCGTACGTGCTAGGCATCACAGACATCGACCCGCTTCAATTTGGCCTGATTTTCGAGCGGTTTTTGAATCCTGATCGCGTCTCGCCTCCGGATATCGACGTGGATTTCTGCGAAGCGCGGCGCGGCGAGGTTCTCGAATACGTCCGACAAAAATACGGCGAGCGCCGCGTCGCACAGATCATCACGTTCGGCAAATTGAAGGCAAAAAGCGTGGTGCGCGACGTGGGCCGGGTGCTGGGATGGAGCTATCGCGATGCTGATCGCATCGCAAAGATGATCCCCAACGAGCTTAATATCACGCTCGATGGAGCAGTGGGGAAAAACGCGGAGTTAAAAAGAGCGATCACTAACGAGCCGGCTACACGGCAACTGTTTGAACATGCGAAGGTCCTTGAAGGCTTATCGCGCAACGCTGGCGTCCACGCGGCAGGTGTAGTCATCGCAGATCGGGATTTGTCCGACTACATCCCGCTTTGCCATGACGTGAAAGGCAATGACGTGATCAGCCAGTACGCCATGGGACCGCTGAACGATCTGGGTCTGCTCAAAATGGATTTCCTGGGATTAAAAACGCTAACAGTTATCGAGGACACGCTGAGCCTGATTCGCAAACGGGACGCAGACTTTTCGCTAAGAAATATTCCGCTGGATGATGCCGCTGCCTTTGCGCTCTACAACCGCGGGGAAACCATCGGTCTGTTCCAGATGGAATCCGGCGGCATGACCAGTCTCTCGAAGCAGTTCGATGTCAAAAAACTCGACGACATCATCGCATTAATCGCGCTGTACCGACCCGGCCCGATGGAGCTTATCCCGGAGTACGTCAAAGCGAAAAAAGGCATCACGCCGATAAAGTATCTGCATCCGCTGCTCGAGGATATCTGCGCCGACACGTACGGCGTGATGATTTATCAGGAACAGGTAATGGCCGCTGCGAGTAAGCTTGCCGGTTACTCGCTTGCCCAGGCGGATCTTCTCCGGCGCGCCATGGGCAAAAAAGACAAGGAGAAGATGGCGAAAGAGCGCAGAAACTTCATTGAAGGCTGCGCGCGCACGAACAAAATCCCGGAGAAAAAGGCAAACGCGATTTTCGATTTACTGGAAAAGTTTGCCGGATACGGGTTCAACAAAAGTCACAGCGCGGCCTATGGCGTGATCAGTTATCAGACGGCCTATCTCAAGGCGCATTATCCGGTGGAATTCATGGCCGGTTTGCTCAGCAACGAAATCAATAACACAGACAAAATTTCGATCTTCGTAGGTGAATGCAAGCGGATGGGGATTTCCATTTTACCGCCGGACATCAACAAAAGCAGTTTGAAATTCACTCCGGAAAGCCTACCCGCGGGCGCTGACCGTGGCAGCACGGAGGATGTTAGGACGGCCGCAGCCAACAGCAGCGGCTACAATGCAATTCGTTACGGCCTGGCTGCCATCAAGAACGTCGGTGAGGCAGCGATGGCCATGGCTATTCGTGAACGAGACGAATGCGGCGAGTTTGGTTCACTCGAGGATTTCTGCAGTCGGCTTGATTCACGGGTGGCCAACCGCAAAATGTTGGAAAGCCTTATCAAGGCGGGTGCCTTCGATTTTACCGGACGCGATCGCGCGGAGCTCTTCGCGTGCATCGATGAATCGCTGAACGCGTCTGCGATAGCACAGCGGGATCGGGCAGCCGGACAGGTTTCCCTCTTCGATGAGCAAACTCACGCTGCCACTGCGGCGAGACGCCAACCGATCAAACCGTGGAACGAGCATGAAAAACTTTCCTATGAGAAGGAGCTTCTCGGGTTTTACGTTAGCGGCCACCCGCTCGACGCGTATGCCGAAGTTTTTGCAGCAAAAAATTATCGATCGATTGCCTCGTTAGGCGAACTGGACGATCGCGCGCAGTTCAGAATTGGTGGAGCGATCGTACAGGTCGAAAAAAAGTTTACGAAGAAAGAGGGCAAACCATTCGCAGTTGTGTGGCTGGAAGATCTCATGGACACACTCGAGGTAGTTGTGTGGAACGAAGTTTTCTTGAAAGTCTCTGACGTTCTCGTCCCTGGGCGTGTTGTGGAATTGAAAGGGACGCTGGACAGACGTGATGAAATGCTTCGTGCCACGGCTGTGGAAATCAAGCCGTTAGCAGCGACAAGATCCAATGGCTCAACCGCAAAATCGGAGCATACATCCCAAATATCCGCGATTCGTCTGCGATTTTCTTCGGCGACAACGGGTGATGAGTTGCGCCAGGTCCGCAATATTCTCGTCAGCTCACCCGGACGTCAGCCGGTCCAATTACTGTTCGATCGCGGTAAGGGCAATTCGTTGCGGCTCGATGCGGGGAACGAGTTCAGAGTAGATTTTACACCTGATCTGGCGAAGAAGCTTGCCCGCTGGCTGCCCACCGAGCAGCAGCAATAACTGAGCTATCGCCGCTTCTCTCTTTTTTTGGGAGGTTCATTGGCCGCGACTTCAGCACGCGGCACAGCTCCGAGTGCCAGGATTTTTTCCTCCGGACCTGTTCCAAAACAAATGGCGAATGTCCGCTCGGCAGTGTCCGGCGTCGAAACAACGGAAAACTGGCTACTGATCTCTTCCTTTAAGCTAACGCTCCAGCCGGATTGAAGAAGCGGACCTCGAAATTCCACCTCAGTTGCGGCAGGAGCAAGTGGTAGCGCCGCCGGCGTGATTTCAATTTTGTTCACGCAATCAACGGGACGTGACATTAGGTCGAAAACGGGCGTCGCTCCGGCGATTTTGACTACGACATGTTTCGTATTTTCGAAATCAATCTGTCCACGAAGCGCGAGGTCTACATCCTTGGTTGCTAGATTTAGAAACTCCAGGGAAGCGCGATTACCATCAAAAATGGCCAGCGCGCTGGCTCCAACAACGTTGGAAAAAGACCCAGTGTTGGCGAGCTTTCCATTCACGAGCTGCACTTCACCAACTATGCGGGGATGCTGTAACGTTTCGGACAGAGAGATTTTTCCGCTTAAAATGCCGTCTTCCAAAATGTTTGAATGGAAGAACTGCGGTGCGGCCGCTAGAAAAAGCGCTGGGAAATCGAGCGAGACATTCAGAGGCGACATTTGAAAGCGAGTCCAAGTGATTCCGATCGGCAGCGGAAAATTCGCGGTGAAATTTAATGGACTCGATTTGGGCAAGTGAATCACGCCGCGCGTATCCCACTGACTCGAGTTGATGGTTGCTTGAAGTTCCACCGGAATCGGCTTTGCGTTTTGTCGCGCTGAACCAGTAATAGTCGGAACATAATCGCGGAGATCGTTCGCCCAAGCTTCGAGCTTCCCTGAATATTTGTGCTGCGGCGAAAGATCGATTTTGCCTTCACCGGACAGAGAATCCTTTCCACGGGCCAAATCAAAACGTTCGATTTCCAGCTCGCTCGGTTTCAAAGTCACTTTTGCAGTGAAATTGTCGATGTCGTGTTTGAAGAACGTCAGCGAGGCGCCCTCAATCGCCAGATTGCCGCCGAAGTTGCGGGCGTGAGTATCCATTGAACCTTGAATGCTGATCTTTCCGGCGAAATCAGTTGGATTGGCCCCGAAAAGCGCAAGGAATTCGCCGAGCTGATTAATGTACGCCGAAATGTTTCCGCGAAAATCCGGCCTGAGCCACTCGGACGAATTAGCGGGTAGTGCAGCTTCGCCGCTTAAAGTGAACTGGTTACTTTTTTGCCTGATGTAAAGTTGCTGGAGCTCGATTTTCCGATTGTAAAGTGCGGCACCGAGCATCAGCGCTTCTGCGGTGCGGTCGCGCCAGGTGAGCCCGGTTAATTCCCCCCAAAGCGCAGCGGTTGCGCGGTCCGGCTCAGCCAGATTGCCGCGAAATGTGAAGTTGCTGGAATGAAGTAAACCATTCACACGGTCGGCAAAACCGAGGGCATCTGAGATTTGTGCGAGCGAAAGGTCGGCGGCACCACCTGCAATCTTCCAGTTCGAATGTGGAGAGTGCCATTCATGCGAGATATTCGCCCGGAGTTTTCCGCCGAAGGCATCAACGTCGAACTGCAATCCCATTCGCCGGTTTCCCAGTCGCGCAAGATCTACTGTCGCGGCCTGTAGATCCAGGCCGCGGGTCAAGGTCAGTCCGGCGAGCGTTAAGCGATTAGTTTCCCAATGAGTTGCGCCGCGCAGCTGCGAAAAAGTTTGGCGGACCCATGGTGAGGTGATTATGAGCTCGGCAGCGGTGAACCGGCCCGGTTCCGTCTCGCTTGCAGACAACGAAGCGTTTCGCAGCAGAATCAAACTTGGCCCATCTTCCACGCGTGTATCCAGTTTGGCGATACTTAGGCTTTCCGGCAGCAATCGATGCAGTGTTGCCCAGCCATGTTCGCTTAGTGTTTGCACATTTGGCTTCATGCGGTGCAGCTCGGCGCGGAATTCTCGAACGGAAATGTTTCTGATGTCGCGTCCGCTCAGGTGCAAAAAGATGTGCTTCAAATTCAAAACCACGCGCGCATCAATTAGGGTGACGTTGAGGCGAACCGCGTCGTCACGCGCACTTTTCAGGTGAATCTGGCGAATGACTATGGGCCGCAGAAAAGGCGCGTCCACTCCGTCAATGGTCGCGACGAAGCCTTCCTGGCGGGCGAACCACCAGACCCACAAGCGAACCCCATTTGAAACAGTTATTGGCGCAAGAAAGACAGCGGCAAACCCGACAAGGACGATCACCAGAATGATGAGAAAGATTCGATTCTTAAAAGGCATCGCTGTGAAACGAAGAGGTGA
>JBLMXH010000316.1:0-3156 GCA_050257685.1 Nitrospirota bacterium | reverse complement strand
GTCGCGATTAACAAGATGCGCAGATGCGAAACGTGCCGGCACGAGCGTATCAACCGTTTTGCCAATGAGTTCGTCCCGCTTGTAGCCGAATAGATCTTCGACGTGCGCATTAACGAGCAGGATCCGTCCTTCGCGATCCACCAGCACTGTTCCGCTGGGCGACGCCTCTGTCGCCAACTGAAAGAGTTCCTCGGCCTTTTTGCGCTCGGTGATATCCATTGAGACCCCGAGAAGCCGCGCTGATTTGCCCTCGCCTTCGTGGAGGCAACGCGCTCGTCCTCCAATCCAGCGGAGCTTTCCATCTGGCAGCAGGACGCGGTATTCGGTTTCATAGCCGCTTCGTGTCTGTATTGCTCGCTGCATTAGCTGATCGCGCGCCGCGCGGTCAGCCGGGTGCGCGCGCTGAACGAATTCCGCGAAGGTGATCTCCTTGTTTAATGGGAATTGAAACAGCTGACGAATCTTGTCTGAGAGCCATAGTCGTTCCGTATGAATATCAAATTCCCAGACTCCGAGCTGCGCTGCATCGGCAGCAAGCGCGACGCGTTCTTCGAATTCACGCAGCCCGGCCTCGCTCGCATGCAACTGTCTGGCGAGCGTCGCTGCGCGACCCACATCGTAGCTCAGTTCACAAGCCATCACTGCGACGAGGCTCTGAAAAAATAGACTCACCGTGAGCGGCATGGGGAGAATTTCCCACGTTACTGTCATTGCCTGGACGCTTGCCATGACGGCAAAGAACACGATGCCGCCCCCTACGACCAGTGCTTGTCGCCGGTCGCCGCGTCGCCAAACGGTAATTGTGGCGTCGATCACGAAGATGATTAGCAGCAACAAACTAAACTGGGCGACCAGCATCCAGGGATTAGGAACGCCCGTAGGGACCGCGACCAGTTCTCCGAGAAACGCGATGTGGTGAAGTGGGGCGATCCGCCAGTAGTTGATATTGGGCGAGAAAATAAAATTGAGGATTAGCGACAACGTACGCACTGCGATTACCGCCCATGCCAACCATTGCCGACCTGAGCGCAGGTAAAGACGCACAAAAGCAACCAGCGACACGACAATCACCCAGGCCGGGACGTGGATCCAACGTGCCATCGTGGCGAATTGTTCAGGCGTTTGGCTCCGCATCAACGCCAACTCCAGCGCCGCAAGGGCTGCAACGGCGATGGCCAATACTGAAAAAGCGAGGTTTGCGGACGCTGCCCGATTCCTATACCAGACAACAAATTGAATGAGCGCGAGCGTGAGGCACGCCCCGCCACCGACTGACCAGATGACTGTGACCCAGCTCATCGATTGGCTCCTGACACAGGTTCCAGTTTATCATTGCCCGTCGCATCGGGAAAAGCCCCAATATTTCATCACTGACGCTTGCGGGGCCGCGTCAGAACATAATCCTGTTCACGAACAGCGGGATTTTGTGCTAACTGAGTTCGGTTGCCATGAAAATGCTCATTCACGAAATCCGCCGCAATCCGCTGCTTTGGCTGCTGGCGTTCGTCCCAATTGCGCTCGCAGCAGAGAAGTTGAATCATGAAGCACACACGCTGCACTTTGTTCTTTCGGTACTCGCGATTTTGCCGCTGGCTGTTTTGTTAAGTCATGCCACCGAATCTGTCGCCGCGAAGACTGGCGATTCGGTAGGCGGCCTGCTGAACGCCACGCTCGGAAATCTGACCGAGCTTGTCATCGCCATCGCTGCTTTGCAGGCGGGACAGTACACATTGGTCAAGGCATCGGTCGCCGGCGCAATCGTGACGAACTCGCTGTTTATGCTGGGCGCATCCTTTCTGCTCGGCGGTCTGCGGTATCACGTTCAGGAATTCAACCGGCTCGCGGCGCGGTTCCAGGCCGGGTTGCTTTTCCTCGCCACAATCGGGCTTCTGATTCCCTCCGCCGTGGGCGAACACGAAACGTTAGGCAAAGCGGGTTTGAACCAAGAGCTGAGCCTGGCGCTCTCATTCTTGCTTCTGTTGGCATACGGGCTCGGCCTTTGGTTTTCGCTCAATACGTATCGCGAATTGTTCGCGAGCGCAGCGGAAGAACATGAAGCGGCGTGGCCGATCGGCCTTGCGCTCGTTACGCTCGCGGTGGTGACGATTTTGGTAGCGCTGGTGAGCGAAGTGTTTGTCGGATCCGTTCAGTACGCCGCGACGGCTTTCGGAATGAGTCCCGCGTTTGTTGGATTCATCATTGTCGCTTTGGTAGGCGCCGCTGCCGAAATGGCTGCGGCGTTTTCCGCCGCGCGCAAAAATCATCTTGATCTGAGCGTGGGCATTGCGTTGGGCAGCGCAGCGCAGATCGCGCTCTTCGTTGCTCCGGTGCTGGTGCTGCTCAGCTATTTCATCGGACCGGCGCCGATGGATTTGAATTTGTGGCCGGGCGCAGTGGCGATGATTCTGTTCGCAACGCTCACTGCCTCGCTCGTGACGACATCTGGTCGTTCAACATGGTTTGTTGGAGCGATGGCAATTATGGTTTACCTGATATTCGCTACCGCATTATATCTTCTCCCGCCTGCGGGGAACAAGTAATTGGGCGTTTTATGAAAACAAAAGAGATCATCGAAACAGCGCAGGAATTGGCAAAACCATTTCGCATCACAAAAGGGAAAGATTTTCGTCTCAAGGATGTCGATCCAGACGACACGCTTGAATTCACCAAGGAGGCAGACAAACCAAGGGCAAAAGAGGCTCTGGCGATGGGCGTCGCCGCGCTCGCGGAGTTACAGGACAAACTATACGCCCAGGACAAGTGGGCCGTGCTGCTGATTTTTCAAGCGATGGACGCGGCAGGGAAGGACGGCGCCATCAAGCATGTTATGTCTGGCGTCAATCCACAGGGCTGCCAGGTGTATTCCTTCAAATCCCCGTCGGCCGAAGATCTGGATCACGATTTTCTCTGGCGCTGCATGAAATGCCTGCCGAACCGGGGCCAGATTGGAATCTTTAATCGTAGTTACTATGAAGAAGTGCTCGTCGTCCGGGTGCACCCGGAATTTCTGGCAAAGCAAAAGCTTCCGCCACAAGTCGTAGGCAAAGACATCTGGGAAGAGCGTTTCGAAGACATCCGCAATTTCGAGCAGTACCTCGCGAGAAACGGCGTAGTAGTGCGAAAATTCTTTCTCCACGTTTCGAAGAAGGAACAGAA
>JBLMXH010000315.1:0-5372 GCA_050257685.1 Nitrospirota bacterium | reverse complement strand
GAAATCGCGACTCCCAGAATGATCACGATGATGCTCACCACGAGCATGATTTCCAATAATGTGAAGCCCTGCTGTTTTATCTTTGTTCTCATCTCAATTAAGTGGAGGCCCTCCGTCTTTTTGCGGCGATTATACTACCTTGATCTTCAAAAATTGCTAGTGACCACCACTGGGTGGCACTCGGCCTGGAGCGAAACCACGACGCTGTCGACACTCCGCGAGGCAAACTTAATTTTTGGTTCTCTATGGATGGATGATTACGCGACCAGAGACATTCGCGTTTCGCTCAGGATGACGAGAAATTAATTGCCGGGGCGGAGAAGATAATCCGATTTATCCCAGATATACTTTAGTTGGATTTGCGTCGCTCGGATTGCTGAAGCCCCCACCCGTGAACCGTTGGTAACGACCAGGTCGTTCGCACCGACTTTCAAGGCTGTTGCCGGCACAATCTTCTGAGCGCGCACCCACCCCGTGTAGTTGAAATGCATGTCGGTAGTAAGAGGCTCGGCTTCGCCTCGGTAACCAGGATCAGCGAGGTCCGGCAGCGTAAGTGCAGCTGGCCCGATGTTTTGGCCATTGATGTAAATTTCCGGCGGCGTGTCGATGCGCGGGTTTGCGATTTCAAAGGTCAAAAGCGCGGTAAGCGGTTCCGCTTCAATCGGAAATTGGAAGAGGGCGTTTTCCTCACTGCGTGCATCAAGCCGGATTACTTCGGGGGCGAGAGTGGCAGTCACCGTTCCGAAGTTCTGGACGTCTTCTGGCGGGGCGTGCAGCGCGGGGACAACTGAAAACGGCTCGGAAATTATATCGCGATGTTCTGCGTTCACCGGATGGACTACCTCGCTGGCAGTCATCCAATCGAGATACGCTGCGCGAATTGTCTTTCCGTCACCGGGAACTTCGATATCAATCGCCGAGGCGCCGGTCATCGGAATAATCACCGAATCCGAGCTGGGCAGATTCACTCCCGCGCCGAGCGTGCCTGAACGCAAAATGTGAGTGCCGGTTTCGTCCCACGCCACTAATTCCGGTTGCTGGTTTGGTTTGTCATCAAAAAACAATCGGAAGAAAAGGATTTTGTAATCCGGGCCGGGTGGCGTCACTCGAATGCGGAAAACGCTCTTCGAGGCGCTACCGCCTTCGGTGAGTTCCCCGGGCAAAAGCGTGAGTGCTTCGACCCAGGCGGGGGCTTCTTGTGTTTTCGAATTGCGCGACGTCGTTTGCCGGAGATCGAGCCACGCACTTGCCGGCGGGGGCTCTTTGATGATAGAGGCGTCTGCAGTCGCTGGGGGCGCCGCGATCATGGGAGGCGGAGCTGGAATATCGTCGGGCAACGCCACCTGCGCGCTTACGCGGGACAGTGCCCCCAAAAAGATCGCAAACGCAGCGCGGGATAACATCAAGTGCGCGAGATTAATTCACACCCAACCTGCTTTGCAAGCCCTGAGTTTAATGCGGCCGGAATTGCAGGCTGTGCGTCATTTCGAAGACCGCCGACAGAATGCTGAATACAACCAAGCCTACCAGAACCGCGATAATGACGATGATGACCGGCGGAATTAATTGCGAGATCACCCCGACTGATCGATCGAGCTCGCGCTCATACACGTCCGCGATCGCTTGCATCGTCTCCGCGAAATGTCCGGTTTGTTCTCCCACGCCCATCATGTCGGTAAACAAATCCGGAAATAGCTTCTGCTGTTGTAACGCAGCCGAGAGGGTCGCGCCATCGATCACCGCTCTGCGCACGTCGCCCAATTTTGTTTCCAAAAAACGGTTGCCTGCGATCTCAGTCACCAGATCCAATGAACGCAACAGCGGCACGCCGTTTTCCATCAACGTCCCCAGCGTGCGCGCAAACTGCGCGTAATATCGGTGCCGAATCACACCACCGTACCCGGGGATCAGCAACCGGAACCGGTCCCATCCAAGCCGCCCTTCTTGAGTCCGAACCATGGCACGGAAACCGATGATTCCACCAAC
This sequence comes from Nitrospirota bacterium, assembly GCA_050257685.1. Lineage (GTDB taxonomy): Bacteria > Verrucomicrobiota > Verrucomicrobiia > Chthoniobacterales > UBA10450 > Udaeobacter. Next base: position 3,386 of record JBLMXH010000315.1, on the reverse strand, counting down.
CAATATCAGTACGCCGACCCACCAATAACCGGTGATTGCATGATGAAAGTGCAGCAAGATGCGCGTCGGCAATGGAAGCGCGCCGCCGGTCTGCGCCATAAACCCGGTTAACTGCGGCACCATGAAGGTGATGAAAATTGTGACGAGAATAGCGCCGGCGAGCGCAAGGAAGGCCGGATAAATCAACGCCTGTTGCACGCGGTCCCTTAACTCCTTGGCCTGCATCAGATGTTTCACCAACCTGAGCAGAATTTGTGGTAACGCACCACTGGCTTCGCCCGCAGCGACGAGGTTCACATACAGCGGCGGGAAGATTCGGGGCATGTCGCTCAAAGCCTGCGAGAAACTGCGGCCATCAATCAGGGCCTGATGCAGCGTACGCGTCATTTGCTGAACGCGCGGTTGTTTCAATCGCTTCTCCAAAATCGATAGTCCCTCATCCAGCGTCATGCCGGCTTGCAGCAAATGCGCGAGCTGCTCGGTAAAAATGAGCAGCTGCCCATGCGGAATTTTCAGGCTTTTCGAGGGCGTGGTGACTTCAGGCGAAGCGAGTAGTCGCAATTTTCGCTGAGCTGCGGCCGGCTTTGCTTTTGTTTCAGTCGGCTTAGCCGCCTCCACCATATCGATGCGAATCGGAATGCACTGCTGCGATTCAATCTGGCGGATCGCAACGGCGCGATCTGCGCAGTCGAGCACCCCTTCAACCAAACCGCCCTGCGCGTTGCGCGCACGATAAGTAAACTGTGGCATGCCTGATAAAATCTATACCAAAAGCAAAATCTCTAACCGAAATCCAACGTCCACCACGCCGTAACCTTGGCGAAGGCGGGTGGCATTGGCGGGGAAAAATAGTCGGAAACGCGGCTTCGCCAAGTCGGAGCGTTGATTGGTTAAAAAGTTAAAACGTTTCAAGGCCATGTCATTCTGAATGACGCGAAGGTGCAACGCAGCCCCGAAAGCCTTCCGGAGGCCAGGCTTTCTATCTCGGATACTCTCAGCACCTGCGATGCAACGTTGTCACATTTCAAAGCAATCACGAGCACGCGAGAATTTTTCTTGCCACGCTTTCGCAATTTGATAAGACCGCGGTAACATGAAATGTGCAGCAGTGATCGCACTCGTTTCGATTGCGTTCGTTTCGCACGGGTTGGCAGTATTGCGACCGGTTTTTCCGGCAAAAGCTGGCCCGCCATTTAATAGCGAAACGCAGATTATCGGAAACGGTTCGATCCCACATCCTGCAAAGCGACCGGCTGTTACAGCGCCGAGATAACCGCTGCATCAGCTGAAAACACGCAGGCATGCGCCTGGGTGACGAGGGTGTTCTCACTCGTGTTGTCTGACGCGGCCAGTAACCGGGAAACGTAATCGAGATGTACGAGCATAATGGCGATTGAAAGCGTCCTAAGGCGATAAAGGTTTGCGCTCACGCCGTTGGTCTGCGATCCTCAATGAACATCGCTACGTGCAAATGGCCACGGAGCCAGAATCGCAAAAGATTTATGTAATCCGGTCGGTTTGGCGTCGACTGAAGAAAGGGCGCATTATCAAGGTGGGCCGGGACCTGCAGCCGGTAAAAGATGTCAAAGGTGGCGGCGTTGCGGAAAAATATAGACCACACAGGAGTGGCACCGACACCACCCACGACCAGTAATTTCCCGCGGGCCCAGGCAATCTGATCGAAACGCAAGGGCAGGCTGGGCGGATTTCCAAAAAGACTTGAGCGTCGGAAAGCGAATTGAGCTCGCAGCAAGCGGTGCGACATAGATGCCGCGAAGCGACAGCCGAAAGCCGAGAACTCGGACGTCGAGTTAATCCCATCCGACGGGCGCGTGAACTGAAAACCTTTGTCCAACAGAGGTGAGGGAGATGTCGACGCGGGGGCGCGAATGGAGCCGGCGGGAGCCGAGCGACACGGACGGAGCCCGCAAGGGTGAGGTCGCCGCGGCGACCGAATCAATCGAACCAGTGCGTGGAATGAAAACTCATTGTCCAACGAAACCGAGTGACATCTTGAAGGCGGGGGCGGGAATCGAACCCGCGAATAGCGGTTTTGCAGACCGCGACCTTACCACTTGGCTACCCCGCCGTTCGTGCGAGAAATGAGCGTAACGTGCGAGCAAACCGTGTCAACGCGACGAGACGATTCGTGTCAACAAAACTGATCGGTGATCAGTCTCCCCCTGATAAACTGAGCGTTGGACGTTGAGCCTTGGACATTGGACGTTTGGCTTCTTGACGTCCGAATCATCACAACTGTTTCACCGTGCGCGAACCCGTATTCCGGGCGGCGTCAATTCGCCGGTGCGCGCCTTTCGGAATGTCGGCGGTGAGCCGTTCTTCGTTGCTCATGCGGAAGGTGCCCGGATTTGGGACGTCGATGGAAATGAATACATCGATTACGTTGGGAGTTGGGGACCGGCGATCCTTGGGCATGCGCCGAAAATTGTGGTCGAAGCGGTCCGCGATGCCGCGACCCGCGGATTGAGTTTCGGAATTCCGAATCCGCTGGAAGTGGAGCTGGCAGAATTGATCTGCAATTGGGTGCCCTCGATCGAGAAGGTGCGGATGGTAAATAGCGGCACTGAAGCGACTATGTCGTGTATCCGGCTCGCGCGCGCTTTCACCGGGCGTGATAAGATCGTCAAGTTCGACGGTTGTTATCATGGCCATGCGGATGCGCTGTTAGTTAAAACCGGCAGTGGCGCTCTTACCCATGGTCAACCGAGCAGCGCCGGTGTCCCGTCGGCGTTTGCTGACCTAACAATCTCTCTTCCTTTCAACAATGCCGATCTGTTGAGAAAAACATTTCACGAAAACAAAAACGAAATCGCCGCGGTCATCGTCGAGCCGATTCCAGCCAACGCGGGCCTGTATTTTCCGGGACAAGATTTTCTGTCGTCTCTGCGTGAAGAATGCACGAACAACGACGCGCTTCTGATTTTTGATGAGGTGATCACGGGCTTCCGTGTTGCGCGCGGCGGCGCACAAGAACTTTATGGAGTAAAGCCTGACCTGACTGTGCTCGGAAAAATAATTGGCGGCGGACTACCGGTTGGCGCATTCGGCGGGCGGGCCGAGATCATGGATCAACTTTCCCCGGATGGTCCAGTATATCAGGCAGGAACCTTATCGGGAAATCCCATCGCGATGGCTGCAGGTCTGGCGCAGTTGCGCGAGCTCGAACGGATCGACGGCTGGAAATTGCTCGAGCAGTTAGGCAGACACATTGAAAGGGCAGCGCGTGACGCAATCAAGAGCGCAAACATCGATATCACCTTTCACCGGCTTGGTTCGATGTTTTGTTTGTTCTTTGCTGCCGGTCCGATTGTCGATCTTGCCAGCGCGCAGCGAAGCGATCTGAAAATGTTCACTCGTTTTTTTCA
>JBLMXH010000314.1:0-4892 GCA_050257685.1 Nitrospirota bacterium | reverse complement strand
GTATCACCGAATTCCTTCAAGCCACGAATCACAAATGCGATGGCCAGAGCCGAAAAAGTTCGCGACATCAACAAGCTGATCGGAAAAAGCGTGAACATGACAAAGGTCACGATCACGAATGGCTCGCGGCGATATTGATCCGCGTAATGTGCTGCCGGAATTATGCATAACATCGCCGCGAGCATTTCGATCGTGGTGAGAACGCCCACTTGCCGGCCGCTTACGCCCACGTAATCCATGGCAAAGATCACAACCCACGCGTACGGGATGCGTTCGCAAAAACGAATGAGAATATCACTGAACAGCAAACGCCGCATCGGCTGATTGAACTCGCGCAAACTTCGCCAAAAACTCCACTGCTCTGATTTCAGCGAGGTTCCCTCAGCGATTCGTGCATCGCCATCCGAGTCGTCGCGCAATTGCCGTTGAACCAGGATTGTGAGCGCGGAGAGAAAGATCGAGATGAGGAGGGCAATTCGCATGCCGGGAATGATTCCGAAGTGATCGATCAACATCCCGCCGAAAATCGGCGCGATCATGATCGGCAAACGTTTAATCACCGACTGAACGCCTACACCCATGGAATAGCGGTGTGCTTCGAGTGCAGCGCCGACGAGCGAGAAGGTGGCTGGCAGGGAAAAACAGCTCCATGAAAGAAAGAGAAACATCCCGACGATGACTCCGCCCCAGTTTGGAATCAGCAGGACGAGCGCGTAACCAATGATTGAGACCACGTTGAAGATGATGAATGCGTGCCGATGGCCCCAGCGGTCCGCAACCAGGCCGCCGGGATAGGCGTAAATTGCACCGAGCAACGTGCGCAGCGCATCATAAACGCCGATAATAAACACCGTCGCGCCGAGCGCTTGCAGATACTTCGGCAGAAAACGCATCCAGAGTTCTTCGCCAGCGCCAATGACAAACATGGCGATGAGCAGGATGACGAGATTGCGTTTTAACCCGAAGAAAGCTGCGAGGGATTTCAGGGTCGGCACGTTCGAGTTTTGTTGGATTCGCTCGAGTTATTCAAGCCGCTGCACGGATCCAAAATTGAAGCCGTTTTTTCATTTGAGACCAACGTATCCGCTTTGGCCTCCGCGATTTCTCCTGCAAGATCAGACCCATAAACAGAGAACCAAATCAGGGAGAAGACAGCCCTTTTTAACGACAAAAAATGAACCGAGAAAAATCGGAACTGGTTGCAAAGGTACCACACGTAACATTGTTATTCTGGGTTGTTAAGATCCTCGCGACAACCCTCGGCGAAACCGCAGGCGATGCTGTAACCATGTCGTGGCTCGGCGAAACGACCTCGGAGGCGAAGGGCACAGGCTATCTGATCGGAACGGGAATCTTCGGCGTCATTTTTATCGTCGCGGTCCTGGTGCAGATCAGGGGCAAAAGATTTCATCCATTCCTTTACTGGCTGACAATTGTCGCGACGACCACCGTCGGCACGACGTTGGCAGATTACTGCACACGTTCGCTCGGCATTGGTTATACTGGCGGTTCAACCATCTTGCTTATCTCAGTGATTGCGTCGCTTTTTATCTGGCGGTCGGCGACAGGGAGCATATCGATCGAAACGGTAAGCTCGCCGAAGGTCGAAATTTTTTATTGGGTGACAATCATGTTTTCCCAGACCTTGGGGACAGCCCTTGGCGATTGGGTAGCTGACACGAATGAAATGGGCTATCTCGGCGCTGCCGCCATTTTCGGCGGATTACTTTTGTTAACCGCTCTTCTTTATTACCTCACGAGCTTTTCGCGCGTCGTTTTATTTTGGGCCGCGTTCGTTCTGACTCGCCCGCTAGGAGCCACTCTCGGCGATTTTCTCGACAAGCCGATTGCCGAAGGCGGATTGGCTCTGAGTCGTTACACCGCATCAATCGCGCTCGTGGCGGTGATCGTCGCATTAATCCGGATTTTCCCGCAAAAGCCCGCTTCAAAACCGCATTGATGTCATTCAGTAAACAAACTGCATACCGAAATAGCCGATAAGCGCAGCCGGCTGATCTGGCGAACGAAGCTCGTGTCCCATCGACACAATGAGGATGTAATTTTCGGTAAACTCATGTCGCAAACCGAAATTCAGCGTGAGCACGTCGCGGCTGAAGTTCATTCGCGATTCGTCGTGCAGCTCTGCCATTAGCATCGTCGGCTTCGTGAGATCAAATCCGCAAACGATTCCACCGAGCCATTCGCTGCGACCGACGGTGCTCGCTCGCGGACCGAGCTCGGCATCCGCGTGCCATCGACCGAAACCTTTCCCAATTTCAAACGGAATTTGAAAACTTGTGCCATTTTCAGCGAGACCACGACGCACTGATGACTGCGAAACATTGAAAATCACCCGCGGAAACATCGACATGTCGACGCCGCTGGTTGTTTCACCGAGAAAGCGCCATTTCGCCGCCGCTTCACTTGCGCCTATTCCGCCGATTAAGCCGTGGCCGCTGCGCTTCCCAATTACCGGCGCGGTTTGCAACGTTAGCTGAATGTCGTCGCCTACTCCATAATTCAGATCGATTCCGGGAACCTCGCATGCTGTTTCATCGGGATGATGTTCGAACGTAAACGCGAAATTGTTTTCCCACTTGCCGTTGCCGGGTGTGCCGGGATCATCCGTGATCATCGGCGGGCCGCCTTGCCCAAATGCAACACGCGCCACTGCTAGCACCAACATCGCCATAGCTAATCGCCACACTTTTCAATGTTTCACCGGTTCCGCGGGACGGTAAATGAGGAGGTTTAATGTGTTCGCTGCGGTCTTGGAGATCAGCAACGCAACAACCAAGTCCAATGCGCGCGAGTATTGCCCGAAATAGTTACTCTGTGTGATAGCCACGAACCTCGGCTTGGTGGGAACCGTCGCGTGGCACAGCGACAAACAAAATGTCTCGCTCGGCCACAAAAAGTCCGGTGCGTGCTCCAGTTGCTGTTTCAATCTTGGTTGAGGTTGTATAAGTGTTCGAATCAGCTTGTGCGATTACGTCAATTTTGCCGGCGCCACAGATCACATAAACGCGATGACGTTTACTGTCGTAGAAGACGTCGTCGGCATCGCCGTCAATATCGAGTTTTGCAACAACCTTGCCCGAATCGGTGTTGAGCACGACCAGTTTCGACGGAATCCGACACGCGACAAATAACCGATGATTCGTTTCGTCGAGCGCCATCGGAAAATTTCCAAACGCCAGATCTGTATTCCAATTTGTAATTACTGCGTTCTTATCGCGATCGATTACTGCGACGTGGCGGGAATCGGGAACATTGACAAACATTCGCTTACCACTCTTCTCCAACTCAAAGGCTTCCGGATGCGCAGTGAGCTTGATCGAACGGATTTGCTTCCCGTCCATTGCGTTGACGACGGCGATGCCTCCGCTGCCAAACCCGATGTAAATCTGTTTGGTATCTTGGTCGTAACGAACATTGTCGGCATCATCTTTGAGATCTAGTTGTCCAATCATTTGAAATGATTTTCCATCGTAAATGTTGCAAATTCCTCCTTTGTCTTGAGCAACAAACAAACGATTCATATCCGGAGCGTATCCGACTCCCTGCGGCGCTCCGAGACCGGTGATGGAATAAACGCGCTGGCCCTTTCGCAAATCGAGCACTTCGACCGTGTTATTGCCTAGCGCACAAACAAACAATCTTTCGCCAGCCGGATCGAACGCGAAATGGTCCACACGTCCTTTGATACCTGCTAATGGAATCGTTTGCTTGAGTGTGAGCGGCGCGGATTCGAAATTACTTGCGGCCGCTGCACAGCAACAGAGCAGCGCCACCCCGCCAACTGCCTTCGAGCTGAACGTTAGGTTCAATTGTGGCTAGGCGCCGTGACTTCTTGCAGACCCGCAACCAAGAACGCGCCTTTGATTGCCTGAGCCAGATCCCTGGCGTGGCCACGGCCCCAGTAATGGAAAAACATCATGCGAGGTTGTTCGTGAGTCATGTGCTGGTGGATAGCCACGATGTTTATTTTTTCTTTAAGCAACGATCTCGCCGTTGGTTGCAATTCATCTTCGGTCACGACGAAATCTCCGTCGACTACAGCGTTGTCATCGTTGCCCGCAAAGGCGGCCCAGGTGTTCACACCCATATCCTTGCCAATGTTCGTGCCGTGCATTGTTGCTGGTCTGCCAAACGTGAACTTGACCATTCCATCCTTCGATTCTCCCTGCGCTCCAAAGATCTCGTTGAGAGGCGCAGCAGTAATGGAACTTTTCTCCGGCAAACGCGCTGCGCCGAATGACTCCTTTGGATCCGGATTGGCCGCGCGAATCTGTTTGGCAGCGTCGTAAACTTTTCTAACGGCAGCAGCAAGTTTATCAACCGTGCCCTCTCCTTCGATATGCATGAAATACACCTTGGGATGATCGAAGAAGAAATGGTTGTGAAGCGCAGTGACATTCAGACCATTATCGAGTGCAGCTGACATCGCCGCGTTGACTTCGTCTTCGAACAAGACGGTATCACCCATAACCATTGCTCCATCTTTTGTCGCGGTGAAGGCGGCCCATGTTCCGAGTCCCATAAACGGCGGCATCGTCCACCCGTCCACGACGATCTTCACGTCGTTGCGAGGGAACGTGACTTTATAGACACCTTCCTTCTGGTTAAACTTGCCCTTCAGCCCGGTGAGTTGGTCGATTCGCGCCGTGTCCAAGTCGGCGGCGGAAACGAAACCCATTAATGCAGTGAAAATTGCGCCAGCAATTAAAGTCGCTTTCATACCTTGTACTCCCTAATGGCCAGCTTCGTCGGAATTGATGCGCTGCCAGCCACGCTTTGTTTTCGAGACAATAATTCGAAATCGCGCGAATATCGATCACGAAAGAGGCAGCGGCACAGCTGCCCTGCGTTGAACCGTGAACAATCAAGAC
>JBLMXH010000313.1:0-6035 GCA_050257685.1 Nitrospirota bacterium | reverse complement strand
TTGAGGTAATAGCGATCTACCGGTAACTCCGATCGCATCTTCTCGGCTTTGGAAAGAATTTCGTCCAACACCTCGCGACTTAACGGCCTCTCAAGAAGTTCCCGGAATAACTCAGGTCGATGCAAAGGCCGGCTGTACTCTGCGCTTTCCACGACGAGTTCCATCGGCGGAAACATTGACTCCGCATAGTATGGAAGATGACCACTCTTCAGATAAAGGCTTTCGCGCGCAATGTGCGGCGTGAGAACACGCTGATAACCGGCGGCGAACTCGGTTTCTTTCGCGAGCTTTTCCAATTCTTCGGCAATGACTGCGCCACGCGGCAGGAACATTGGCAAGCCTGGGCCCACGTCGTCATCGAAGACAAAGAGTTCCAATTCCCGTCCGAGTTTGCGATGATCGCGCTTCTTCGCCTCCTCCAGCATCGCGAAGTAGTCGTCGAGTTCTTTTTTGGTTTTGAATGCGGTGCCGTAAACCCGCTGAAGCTGCGGGTTTGCCTCGTCACCTTTGTAGTACGCGCTGGCAACGTTGGTGAGCTTGAACGCGCCGATGTCGCCGGTGCGATTCACGTGCGGCCCGGCGCAGAGATCGATAAACTCGCCGTTGCGATACAGTGAGATTTTTTCGTCGGACGGAATGTTCTCGATGATATCGAGTTTGAACTTGCTCGGCTCCTGTCGCTCGCCCAGTGCCGCGAGCCGGCCTTTATTGCCGAGTTCGAGCGCTTCGTCGCGCGAAACTTCGACCTTTTCGAACGGATGGTTTGCTTTGATTTCCTTCTTCATCTCGGCCTCGATCTTTTCAAAATCATCGGGTGAGATGCGGTAAGAAAGATCCACATCGTAATAAAAGCCGTTCTCCACCGGCGGCCCTGCAGCAAACTGCGCTTCCGGCCAGATTTTCAGAATGGCTGTTGCCAGTACGTGAGATGCCGAATGGCGGAGGCGCTCCAAATCCGTCATTTGTTCTCGCTGCTCTAAGGTCTTGCGTTCCTCACTCATCGGAGGACGTGAAATTAACCACGAGGCACACGAAGGAAAGGAATTTGCTCCAAAGATGGCGTAATCGTCTGCCAGACAATTGTAAACTGGCGGGTATGCGGGTTGTCTTTATAGCCTGAGCGGTGGAATCTGCTCTCCTTTCGTAGCGGCGCAGGGGGCGTTATGTTTCATCGAATGCGAATCGTTGCGCAGTACTTGGTTTTTGCTGCGATGGCTACGACGGGCTGCGGCCAACAGTCGACGACTGGCGATTTCGCAGCGCAGCGCCAGCGGATGGTTGAGAAACAGCTCAAGGCCCGGGGCATTACGGACAAACGCGTGCTCGGAGCCATGGCAAAGGTGCCGCGTGAAGAGTTTATTCCTGGCGATGCGCGAGCCGATGCGTACCAAGACGGGCCGCTGCCGATCGGTTACGATCAGACTATTTCGCAGCCGTACGTCGTTGCCTTTATGACAGAGCAACTCCGTCCGAAACAGACCGATCGGGTCTTAGAAGTTGGGAGCGGTTCAGGCTATCAGGCCGCAATTTTAGCTGAGTTGATGGCAGAGGTTTATACGGTGGAAATCATCGAGCCCCTGGCGAAAACTGCCGAAGCGACACTGCAGCGCCTGGGTTATAAAAACGTGTACATCAAGGTGGGCGACGGTTACATGGGCTGGCCCGAAAAGGCGCCGTTCGACGCGATCATCGTGACCTGCGCGCCGGACAAGGTTCCGCAACCGCTTATCGATCAACTCAAAGATGGAGGACGCATGGTCATTCCCGTCGGCGAGCGATTCGCCCAACAGCTTTATCTGCTCGAGAAGAAGAGTGGGCAGTTAAAAGAAAGCGCTACGTTGCCGGTGCGCTTTGTGCCGATGCTGCGAAATGCGGGGGAAAAATAAAGGACGCAGTCATTCCGACCGAAGCCGAGGAACCCCGCTGCATAACGAAAAGATAAAGCTCCGGGATCCTTCGACTCCTCCCGCCTACGCGGGATCCGCTCAGGATGACAATGCGCTACCGCTATTTAATCGCGGCTAGTTTTTTGAGATCAACGCGCTTGATCCACTCTTGTAATTCGCTGGGATCCTGGTTTTGCAATTCGATTTGGACGAAATAACGATCGGCGACCATCACCCACAGAGCAGCGTGCTTGGTATCCTTTTCGAATGTTTCAAACCCGGGATTACCATCGATGTTGACCGATTTGGCATAGCCTTCGCTGGTGTCGCTGTTGCTCTTCCAGGCTTCGGTCGTAGCGGTCACATAATCAGGATTTGAAACGGAATCGAGAATACTGATCGCAGCGCCTGGCGCCTTTTCTCCTTCGCCCTTGTGGTAATCACGGTGCACATTGGTGATTTTGAACCCGCCCACGTCTTCTGTTGAACCCTCCGCCTTGTCTGCAGTCCAACCGGATGGCGGTTCCGGCAAAATCGCCAGTAACTTTTGATAATCGACAGCCTCCGGCACTAGAATCGGCTCGTTCTGTGCGCGTGCCGCGCCGAATCCAACTGCTGAAAATAGCGCCAACGCAAAAAATCCGGCGCGTGCCGGAAAAAAAACACGACCCGTTAATTTCATGTGAGCGCGTCCTGCGCGAGTACTCTACGCGATTGACTTTACCGCGCTTGTCAAGACGCTTGCGGGATGCGCACGTCAGAGCGCGTCCGCTGTAACCGCTTTCATGCGGAAAGCGCTGGCTTGACGCCGTCGGAAGGTATGGTCCAAGTCGCTCACAGGGCGACTGCTACAGCCCGAGTGCGGAAAATTGTGATTGCCATCTGCCTTCTAGCCGTCGCGGCGCGGTTAATCTTCATCAATCAGCCTTACGTCGATCATTGGAGTTGGCGGCAAAGCGACGTTGCGGCAATAGCGCGCAATTTCTTGCAAGACGGATTTCGGTTCGGCTATCCGCAAATTGATTGGTCGGGCAACGCGCCCGGTTACGTCGGAACAGAATTTCCAATTTTGCCCTTCATTGCGGCGGTTTGCTACAAGTTTGCGGGTGTACACGAATGGATCGGCCGGTTTCAGTCGGTCATTTTGTTCGCTGTTTCGCTGCCATTTTTCTTTTTGGTTGTCAGGCAGGTCTTTGGAAGCACGGCTGCAGTGTGGGCCACCTTCTTCTATTCTTTTGCGCCACTGAATATTTTTGCGGGCCGTTCATTCATGCCCGATGTCCCGTCGCTTAGCCTGGGCATTGTCGGGTTGTACTTTTTTCTGCGGTGGGTAGAGGATGGTCAATTCTCATCAGTCTTGGTAGCCGCCATCGTCATTTCGCTGTCGTTGCTCATTAAGATCACGACCATCGTGATCGTCGCGCCGTTGGCGTATTTGGCTGTAGCGGCGATCTGTGACCGCCGGCAAAACAATAAACGGTGCCTTCCAGAATCGGTTGGGCCATCTGGAGATCGCCGCTCCTTGCACTTCGGCGCTCGCAGAGCGCCGCTATGGTGGCTGGCTCTTTTCGCAGCGATCACGCTGATCCCCTCGACGATCTGGTACTGGCACGCGCACCAAATTGCACAGGAATTTTATCCGCATCATTTCTTCGGCGCCGGCGGGATTCGAATCGAAAGCTTCTCGTGGTATTGGCACATTGCAAAACAAACTCTGGTGTCCAGTCTGACGCCGGCTCTTTCAGTAATGGCGCTGTTCGGTTTGTTTGTCCCGCAGCCGCGGGATCAAAAATACTCTCGTGTTTTTCATTGGTGGCTGGCAGCGATGATCGTTTTCATCGTCATTGTCGGCTACGGCAATCGCCACCGGTGGTATCAACTTCCGCTGATTCCCATCGCGGCTGCCTTTGCGGGCGGCGGATGTGGCTTTCTTGCATCCAAAATCGCTTCGCGTTTGGCTGCAATCACATCATCAATCTTGCTTGCCGTTACGTTCCTGATTCTTGCCTTCATTTACGTCGGGCCATCTTATGAATCATCAGCGGCGCAACTTCGCGATGCCGGCTTGGAATTGAACAAAGTCACACCGCCCGATGCATTGATCGTTGCCGCGGATATGGGTGATCCAACCATCTTTTACTACGCCGAGCGCAAAGGTTGGCATTTCCTGGAGAACGACGCGGTCTACAACGGCAACCCCGACGACAGCGCACAGGCAATCCGGAATCTCGAACGGTTGCGACGCGGCGGAGCGACACATTTTGTTTTCACAAAGAACACTTTTTGGTGGATGCAGTCGTATCCGGATTTTGCCGCGGATCTGACGAGTAACGCGACACTGATCAAAGCGACGCCTGAATTTCGGATTTACGAACTGAATTCGATCTAGAGATGAGGTGGGTATTCTAGACGGAATGCATTCGGACACGGGAGCGCCCGGTTCCAGCGGACAGTGTTCGGCATCTTGCCGAACACCAACGCCACCAAACGAGGAGCATTCGGCAGGATGCCGAATGACACACGCTGGAAGCGTGCGCTCCCGAAAACCACGTCGTCAGCTTGGTTTGTTTGACGCAACGATGATCGTCATGGGAGGCATCGTGGGCGCTGGCATTTTTGCTAATCCTTCCGAGGTCGCACACCGCGTGCACACGCCGTTTTTGATCCTCGGCGTCTGGGTCGCAGGTGGCCTGGTAGCAATGTGCGGCGCATTCATTTGGGCTGAACTTGCTACCCGTCTGCCCGGCGCGGCTGGTGGTCAATACGTCTATCTTCGCGAAGCGTATCATCCTGCGGTCGCATTCGTGTACGGATGGGGACTGCTTTTGGTTACGCAGACCGGCGGCATGGCCGCAGTCGCGGTGATTTTTGCCTCGTACTTTCGTGCCCTCACTGGTGTAGTTTGGAATGGAAGCGCCATCGCGGCTGTCGCGCTGGTCACATTGACCGGCATCAACTGTTTTGGGGCCCGCGCCGGCAGCAACGTGCAGAGCATTCTGATGCTCCTAAAAATTGGAGCAATCGCGGCGCTGGTAATCATCGGATTTGCTGTTGCCGGTCATGCATCGAAGCCATCGCCAGCGTTGCTCGGTAAGCCATTCTCATTTGACCTTCTCAAAAGCATCGGTGCGGCGATGGTCCCGATCGCTTTCGCGTACGGCGGGTGGCAGACGGCCACGTTTGTCGCCGCTGAAATTCGGGATCCGTGCCGTGATTTATCGCGCGGATTGTTGCTCGGTGTCGCCGGTGTTGTGACGCTTTACCTTGCAGTAAATGTCGCGTGTTTGCGCGTGCTCGGTCCGACTGGGCTCGATGCAACCACGACGCCTGTCTCTGATCTCTTCCGCATCGCACTAGGCGAAAACGGCGCACGCTGGATTGCGCTCGCGATCACAATCTCCGCTCTCGGCTTCCTCAGCCAAAGCATGCTCACCGCTCCGCGCGTGTACTACGCGATGGCCCGAGACGGACTTTTCTTTTCTGGTGTGGGCAAACTTTTCGGAAAAGCGGAGGCACCGGTCGTTGCAATTATTCTTCAAGGGTTCGCGGCAATCGCCATCGCCTGTTCCGGCACATATGGCGAGATTCTCAACTTCGAAGTCACCGTCGATTTCATATTTTTCGGGATGACTGCGGCAGCGCTCTTCATTTTCCGCCGGCGTCGAATCGGGGCAGACTCCATTGCCTACCGGGTTCCCGGTCATCCATTCACGACGATGTTGTTCGTTTTATCGTGCGCGGCGATTGTGCTTAGTGCCATCATTGCTTCGCCTCGGAACAGCGCGATCGCGCTGTGCATAATGTTGGGCGGGCTGCCAGTTTATTATTTTTGGAGAAGGTTCAAACAACCGAACACACATCGCGGGGAAGCTGTGATTGACTCGTCTTCCTCCTCGCCGTCGTCCTCTTGATTAAATGGTACGTCGAGGACGAGAAGGAAACGATCAGGAGGATGAAGGTTTACGCACGCCGCGACAAGTTCGACCAGATGACATCTTGGACCAATGCATGTAATCGGAATGCTTGTATCTCATGGCAGGGACAGAACTGAATCTGGAAACCAGGAGAGTAGGAAAGCATGGAACATGGTTCTTGGATTCATGCCTTCCAGATTAAATTTCCGACATGCTGTTCCCTAACATAGCGCTG
>JBLMXH010000312.1:0-18872 GCA_050257685.1 Nitrospirota bacterium | reverse complement strand
TTTGGCGCGCCGTCGATAAGCCGCATACTGCTCAGGGAATTGTTGCAGCATTAGTTGTTCTTCACCGCGAATTTTAATCCAGAAACTTGCAAACATCAGGAGTGTGGCCGCAAAGCCCCCCAAATGTCCCAGCGCGAGTGCGGTGGCAAAAAACATCGTAACGATCCCGGTGTAGATCGGATGGCGCACGAATCGGTAAGGCCCGCGTTCAACCAGTTCGTGTCCTTCTTTCAGTGTTACAACACCGCTCCAGTTGCGCCCGAGAGTGACTCTGGCCCAAATGGCGAAAGCCACACCGATGAGGCACAAGGTTGCGGCCGCCCATGCGATCGGCGTTACCTGAGGAAGGAGGCGCAGATTGAGCGGATATGGCAGTCGCCGTCCATAGAGCAGCAGAAAAAAGGCGATCACCAGGAAAATCCAGTACCGCAGTCGTTGTGCCTGGCTTTCACGATAGACCGTCGGCTTGGTCGATATTGCAGCGATCACCCAGACCGCAACGAAAACGAGCCAGCAAGCATTGATTATATCATAGGCTAACGAATGCGGCTGCATGGCATCGCTAGTGGATTGCATCACGCATGGGAGTAATTGATAAAGATCTAATTGGAAGGCTCGCGCTTTTCCGCCTTTCCCCCTTGCAACCGGAAATTTTTGGAGCGCAGCGACATGTCGCCGCTTTTTAGAGCGCGAACATGTCCGCGCACTCCAAAAGCACTGAGCCGAATCGAGTTCAACGTACGCTAAAGAACCGTTGGGCGCACCGCGGGATACGCGGATATCGGTTTCACCTGTCGGCCGTAGCGTTGCGATTTGGCATCGTCCCGCGACTGCGGCACGAAGGCCGGTTGGCGAACGCAGATTCGTGGTGGAATATCCTGGGTCATGGCTGTTTCTGCTTCGCTTCGCACTCTTCTGAATCGGGCAATTGATTACGCCGGGATGTTTCCGCCCTGCGGTCTGCCGCTTGAACCTGCGTTGCGAAATCAGGCGAAGTATGTGCGTTCGGCAGAAGCGTGGATGCTGAACGGATTCGTTTTGCCGCTCGAACAATTCGATGCCGCAACGCAATTTTTTCCAGAGTTTGATTCTGAGCATCCGCTCCGCATCGCCGCGCTCGGACCCAAAACCCCAGGTGTGGATTCTTTTTTGGCCGCGCTCTCGAACGGGGTCGCAGCGATTCGTTCGTTCTCAAAATACGACACCGATGTTGTTTCAATCAGTCATCTCGAAATGTTTTTACCAGCCGATGTGGATTCTGTTTTTCTCAAAGAGGCGAGAGCGATTGTGGGGGAGTTGACAGTTTTTTGGGAAGCGCCGCCTGAGGAAGCAGAGCGAACGATTGAATTAATTGCGCGGCATAATTCCGGCGACGAGGTGCTGACGTTCGGTTACAAATTACGCACCGGTGGAGTGTCGGAGGATGCATTTCCAAGTTCGGCGCAGATCGCGCGTGCGTTGGTGACAGCAGCCAGGCATCAGCTCCTGATCAAGTTTACGGCCGGACTACATCATCCAATCCGCCAATTCCGCGACGAAGTAAAAACCAAGATGCACGGATTTCTGAATGTGCTCGGAGCGGCAGTGCTTGCGGCGGAGCACCAATGGGACGTGGGTCAAGCGGTGACGATGCTCGAGGACGAAGATCCGCGCTCGTTTGCATTTACGGACAATTTCTTCGCGTGGCGCGACTGGAAAATCGACACCGAACGCCTGCAACACCGGCGCACGTTGGTGAGATCTTTCGGTAGTTGCAGCTTCGATGAACCACGCGACGATTTGCGCGCGCTCAATTTGTTGTAGCGGCGGTCTCTGACCGTCGCATAGTCTCGTCGGCGCTCAGAGAGCGCCGCTCCAGCAAAAATGTCTCTAAAATCATTCATCGAAGTTTCGCCTGATTCGCATTTTCCCATTCAAAATCTTCCCTTTGGCATCTTTCAGCCAAAAGGAGGCAAACCGCGCGCAGGAGTCGCCATTGGCGATTTGGTTGCCGATCTCTCTGTCCTCGAAGAACTGGGCCATTTCCGCTCACCGGAATTTCGAGGCCGAAAGCCTTTTTCAGAGGACTCATTGAATGCGTTTCTTGCGCTTGGTCGTCCGGCTTGGCGAAAAGCGCGCGCAGTCCTTGAACGCCTTCTCTCGTCCAAAACCCCAATTCTGCGTGACAACCCGAGGCTGCGGGCGCGGGTCTTTCATTCGCAAGAGAAGGTCACCATGAAATTGCCGGTGCGAATTGGGAATTACACCGATTTCTACTCATCGTATCATCACGCGCATAATGTCGGCACGATGCTGCGCGGTCCTGAGAACGCGCTGATGCCGAACTGGAAATGGTTACCAGTCGCGTATCATGGCCGCGCCAGTTCTGTTATCGCCAGTGGCACGGATGTGCGCCGGCCAAGCGGCCAGATTAAGGCGCCGGATGCAGCCGTGCCGACATTCGGCCCGACCAAAAGCCTCGATTACGAATTGGAAATGGCATTTCTGATCGGACCAGGCAATTCGTTAGGCAATCCAGTGCCGATCAGCCGCGCGACCGATCACATTTTCGGACTGGTCCTGATGAATGACTGGAGCGCGCGCGACATTCAGGCCTGGGAATATCAACCGCTGGGCCCGTTCCTGGCAAAGAACTTCGCGACGAGCATTTCGCCATGGGTGGTGACGCTCGAAGCGCTCGAAACATTCAGGAAACCGCTGCCGCGACAAGATCCACGTCCGCTTCCGTATTTGCGGGCTAAGGATGATTTCACGTTCGACATCCAGCTCGAAGCGCAGTTGCAAACGTCGTCACTGAATGCACCGCATGTGATCACGCGTACGAATTTCCAAAATCTTTACTGGAGTATTTCGCAGCAGCTAGCGCATCACACAGTGAGCGGCTGCAATCTTCAACCAGGCGATTTACTCGCAAGCGGCACGATCAGTGGACCAACTGAAGAATCGCGCGGCTGCATGCTGGAATTGACATGGCGCGGCGCGAATCCGCTCAAGCTGCCGAACGGCGAAACGCGCAAATGGCTCGAAGACGGCGATTGCCTAACAATCACAGGCTGGTGCCAGGGCGATGATTATCGTGTCGGGTTCGGCGAAGTGAGTGGACGTATTTTGCCGGCTGCCTGATTTCCAAGGCGAACGTTGACGGAATCTAAATACCAGGTGGAGCGGCTCGCCGCGGCGGGACGATGTCAGTTGATTCGCCGAAAGTGCAGATAACCGGCGGCGGAGCCGCTTATCTAGTCAACGCGTTGAGGACAACGCGTTCCACCTTATTTACTCCCGGGCTTAACGGCCGGGATTTCAGCGAGATCGGGCGGGAGATTGTCGGCAGGGAACGTTTCGATGTTCATTTCGATTAGGCTCACAAACGGGCAGCCGAAATCTGGTTTAGTTGCACCGCTGCGATCGACAATCACGCCGACTGCCGAGACGGTGCCGCCATGCGTGTGCACGATATCGATCGTCTCCTGCACGCGTCCACCGCGAGTGACGACGTCTTCCACCACAACAAATTTTTCGTCAGGCGAAATTTGAAAACCGCGACGCAACACAAGTTTGCCTTCGTCTTTCTCGGCAAAAATGTGGCGTTTGCCTAACGAGCGCCCGACTTCCTGGCCGACAATGATTCCGCCGAGGGCAGGGGAGATCACTGTGTCGGAATCAAATTGCCGCACCTTATCGGCAAGCCAGCCGCATACGGTTGCGGCAATCTCAGTGTATTGAAGAAGGATCGCGCATTGGAAATACTCCCGGCTGTGCAGACCCGACCGCAAAACGAAATGGCCATCCAGGAGCGCACCGGTTCTTCGAAAAAGTGCTAACAAATCCTCGTTCATCTGGGGAGCGCACGCATCTTGCGTACTATTCGCGGCATCTTGCCGCGAAAGTAACTTGGAAGAACGCATTCGGCACGATCCCGAACGCAGTACGCTGGAAGCGCGCGCTCCCGTGCGATGGCCGTATCGCTTCTACCCAGACGTATCATAGGCGGTTTGGTCGGCCTCCGCTGCGGCGGCAATTACCTCGATTTCAACGTTGGCTCCTTTCGGCAGTGCGGAAACCTGCACGGTGGAACGGGCAGGAGGATCTTGTTTGAAACACGAGCCGTAGATCTCGTTTACTTTTTGAAAGTCGCCGAGGTTGGTGAGGAAGATCGTTGTCTTCACGATGTGATCAAAGGTCAGGCCTTCGGCTCGTAAAAGGGCCGCGATATTATCCAACACTCGGCGGGTTTGCGTCGCAATATCGCCGGAAACGATTTCGCCAGACTTGGGGTCCAGTGGGATTTGACCGCTGCAAAAAAGGAAGCGTCCGCTGCGGATACCTTGCGAGTAAGGGCCGATTGCCGACGGTGCTTCGCTGGTGAAAATGGGCTTCTTCATGTGGGCGATTGTAACTGGAAATGTGACCGGCACAATCAACGCGTTATTGCTGGTCTATGAAGAACTTCCGAAGAGAGGACGGCGTAGTGGTAATGTGGTTCCTCCTCGTTATCGTCCTCGTCCTCGCGTCGCGCCGACCCTTCGAGGATGAGGACGACGACGACAACAACGACAGCGACAACGGTCATCAAGCCCCTTGGTTTTTGGTTCTATGCCTTCACTTGTTTTTTGCCCAGGGCCACAGGTCTTGCCGTGTCTTCAGATTGCGGCATAGTGAAAACCCCACGGCGCCCCATGATCAGCGCCATCACGGCTGGGTAGCTCAGTCGGCAGAGCAGTGGACTGAAAATCCACGTGTCGGCGGTTCGATTCCGCCCCCAGCCACGCCGCCGTTTTCATAGGTAAAACACTATGGAAACGCCCCTTTCTGTCGCGCGAACAGAACTAAGTTTACGAGCGAGACGTAATGGGCCGAAAACCTGATCTTAATTACAGTTCGGCAACGTGATCGAAACGCACAAACATACAGGAGAATTCAAAAAGTCGTAAATTCGGTTTGTTGCCGTAAAACTTCATTACGCATTTCCCGTATAAGGTTATCAGAACCCTTATCTGATTATGTCTCCGCTAAATGGGAATACGGACGCGATGGCGCGTAAACAGGCAACAGCCCGTGCAAAACAAGTCGCGCAGCAATGTACAATGCAAGCAGGGTATTTCAGGTGGGCATTCGCTCACCAGGCGCGGCGCGAAATGATTGTAGCAGCAGTATTGATCCCGTTAGCATTGATACTGTTTCTTCTGCGAATGCCAGCAGCAGGATTCATCCTGTTTATAGGTGGTGTTGTGGCCGGACGCGAAGCATACGCCGATTTTCGATATGCGTGTATAGCGTATGGCGAATACAACGAGCCGCCTGAAGAAGATAAAACGAAACGCACCAGCATGCGGGCGACTTAAAAGACTGGTGAAGTGATAGAAACGCTTACGTAAGTAGCTTCAGTAACGCGGCTGCCTTGGGAGGAACCGGAATATCCTCGCCAACAACGAACTCACGCAAAGCAAGAGCGAGCCATTCACGAGATGCAGTCGCCTCTTCAATCGTGATGTGAGTCCTATCGCCTCTTGTTTTTAATTCGTATCGTAAAACTTCCACCTCGATCGGCTCCTTTTCGCCAATTAAATCGAGTCGAACCCGAATTCGTTTATTTTTGGTATCAATTGAAAGGTCAGTCATTTCGCCAATAGAGTTAAGCCATCTGTTTATCGCGACGCGCGCGGTGAAACCCAAAGTGGCATCTTTGGAACGATGAAGAAAACCCCTACCTCTGTTTGTAGCAAAATCTTCCACGGGTTACACGCGTCGCTTTATGTGTGTTTACTAATGAGGTTGTTGAATATTTTCGCATCGCTTTTTTTGAGCATTGGGATGTGAATTCTTCCATCATTACATCGTGCATGAGTCTGATTTAAGTCGGTGTCTGAAGCCATGAATCTTTTCTCCATTGGATGAGGTACGACTGGAAAGAGGCCGGCGAGGAATGGTCGGAACCGTGGGGCAGTTCTGCCGCGCAATGGACCGGCACAATTTTTCCCCGGATTCGCGAGTGTCTGCCGGCGGGCACGATTTTGGAAATCGCCGCCGGGTTTGGGCGGTGGACGCATTATTTGAAGGACTACTGCAATGAGCTGTGGGCCATTGATAAGTCGACCGAGTGTATCGAAGCGTGCCAGGAGCGCTTTGCCGGTCATTCGCATGTTCATTGCGTTCTGAATGACGGCCGCTCTTTGTCGATGATTCCCGATTCATCAGTGGATTTCGTTTTTAGTTTTGACTCTTTCGTGCACCCGGATCGGGATGTGATCGAAGCGTACTTGCGCCAGCTCGGAACGAAGTTGAAAATCGGCGGCAAAGGTTTCATTCATCATTCGAATTTTGGCGAATACGTTAATTCGATGCGCGAACACCTTCCGGAAGCGCTCGCGAAACCGTTGATTAAAGCGAAGATTCTGGACTGGGCGCATCATCGAAATCCCAGCATGACCGCTGAAGTATTTCGTCTCTTGTGCGAGAAGAATGGCCTCCATTGCATTAGTCAGGAGTTAGTGAACTGGCGCGGGCGGCGGTTGATCGATTGTCTTTCGCTATTCGTCCGCAGCGATTCAGCTCCCGAAAATCCTGCGAGAATAATCCGCAATCCGAGCTTTATGCGGGAGGCGGCGCGAATTCGGCGGCAATCACAAACATCGTTTTAGCCTGCATTGCCCCAGTGGAATATTAGAGCCCTCCGCTGAGGATAGCGCACGCTACAGCAAAATATGCACCGACGACAGCACGCACTAACGCGAAGCTAAACGCAAGAGAATTGCTGATAAGTTGTTGACCTGGTTTGGGTTCTCTGATTGAACATCGCGGCATGCCGGAAGTTCAAGCGCCGCCCCCTTTGCCAAAATCGCAGCCGTGGTTCGGAAGACGTCATAGCACGATTCTCAAATTGCTCGGTGTCGGTGCGCTGGTGCTGGTGCTGCTGATTCCGCTGACGATGATCACGGGTGTCCTGAATGAGCGTTTGCAACGGCGGAATGAGGCAGTTGCCGACATCAGTTCGTCATGGGGTCGAGAACAAAATGTGATTGGTCCAGTGCTCGGCGTTCCATATCAATACAAATTTAAAACGGTCAAAGAAGTTCCGGCGCCGGATGGAAAAGTGGAGCGCCGTGAAGTGGAAGAAACCGCCACTGCAAATGCTTATTTTCTCCCCGAAACGCTGAACGTTTCCGGCACCGTGCAGACGCAGAAGTTGCATCGCGGGATTTACGAAGCGGTGGTCTATCGTGCACAGACGGTCCTTTCCGGAAAGTTTGCGGCGCCTGATTTTGGGCCGCTGAAGATCGATTTGAAAGATGTGCAATGGAAAGACGCCTTTGTTACAATCGCAATCAACGACCTGCGCGGCACGCGTGAAGCAATCGTGCTCGATTGGGGCGGCACGAAGCGTCCAATGTTGCCTGGATCGCAGGTCCCGGGATATACGACAGGCGCGACGGCATTGCTTGGCAGCGATCAATTGATCGGGACTGAGGTTCAATTCTCGATCCCGCTGGATTTCAATGGCAGCGAGGGAATTTTCTTCGCGCCGTTCGGAGTGCAAAATGAAGCGACACTGAGATCAAACTGGCCCGACCCGGGGTTTCGCGGTGCGTTCCTTCCCGCGGAACGGTCGGTTGGTCCAGATGGTTTCGACGCTAAATGGAAGATCTCGTATTACGGGCGGGATTACCCGCAATCGTGGACGAGCCGCACCGGCAACGAGCGTTTCACGACACAGGCTGTTTCAAACTCATTTTTCGGCGCGCAATTCCTGTCGATTCTGGACGCGTACCGTTACGTCGAGCGCTCCATTAAATATGGCGTGCTCTTTCTCGTGCTCGTTTTCACCGCGTTCTTTTTGTTCGAAGTTACGGCGCGCCAAAAAATTCATCCTTTTCAGTATCTGATGGTGGGTGCGGCACTTTGTTTATTTTACCTCCTGCTGTTGTCGATTTCAGAATTCATCGGATTCAGTTGGGCGTACCTGATCGCGGCGGTGGCATCGACGCTCTTGATTACCTGGTATTGCCGCTTTTTCCTCGGAGGCGGCGTGCGCACATTCATGATTGGCGCGGGCCTGGCTGGCGTTTACCTGTTTCTCTACATCACTTTGCGGCAGCAGGATTATGCATTGCTCATGGGCGCCATCGCGCTCTTTGTTGTGCTGGCGATCGTAATGTACGTGACGCGCAAGGTGGATTGGTACGCACGCGACGCAGGCTAGGTATCGACCGCGCTAAGGTTGACAGTCCCAGTGTGGTTTTGTATCACGCCAGTTGCGCCATGGCTGAATTCACCGTTAACCCAAAGCGTTTTGATCCGTACAAGAATTTTAAGTTCCGTGTGAAATGGGACGGTCGCTACGTTGCAGGAGTGAGCAAGATGAGCGGGCTTCGGCGCACCACCGAAGTGATTCGACACCGTGAAGGCGGCGATCCCAGCACCACTCGCAAATCTCCCGGCCTGACTGAATTCGCGCCGATCACGCTGGAGCGGGGCGTCACTCACGATCCTGAGTTCGAGAATTGGGCGAACAAAGTATGGAGCCTTGGTGCTGGTCTGGGCGCGGAAGTTTCTTTGAAGGACTTCCGTAAAGACATCGTTCTGGAAGTTTACAATGAGGCCGGGCAGATCGTTTTGGCGTACAAGATTTATCGGTGCTGGGTCTCAGAATATGAAGTGATGCCGGATCTCGACGCTAATGGGAATGCGGTCGCGATCGAGCACATCACACTCGAGAACGAAGGCTGGGAACGCGATCAATCGGTAAAGGAACCCGTCGAGCCATCTTTCAAGAAATCGTGATCAAACCTGTCGGCTGAAGCTGCTGATCGACTCGAGTTTGTGACGATTACACTTCGCCAAGCAATCATTGCCGTATTGGCAGCCGCAGTATCGATTGGCTTGTTTTTGCTATGGCTTTGGCGACCCGAGCATCAGGTTCGCGTGCACACAGAACATTTCTTTCACGCGATCGACGGCCGGAACTGGGAGACTGTAGCGCAGTTTATCGGACTGGATTATCGCGATCAGTGGGATCAGGATCGGACCCGAGTTCTTGAGCGGCTGCGGGAAGGCTTTGGATGGGTGCGCGGGTCTACTATCACCGCACCCGCCGGCTCGGTGCAGGTTCAAACGCCTCGCGCGACCTGGAGTGGCAAAATCAACATCTATAGCAGCGACGATGGCGTGATGCAGTTGTTGGATGAACGCGTGAACAGATTGCCTGCCCCTTTTGAGCTGGAGTGGCACCACGTATCGGGGAAGCCATGGGATTGGAAACTCGTGCGCGTGAGCAATCCGGCATTCCAAATCCCTGCGGATGTGTATTAAATCACCGGCCAGGCAGTCCTGTCATGTTGAGCGGAGTGCTGCAACAAAATGCAAAGCATGAGGCCAGAATGTCGAAAATGTCCGGCCAGTTTCGCTGAGCGCACAAATCCAAAAGGGAGTTTGAAACTGAAAGGCTGGCCTCGCCTCGAAAACTTTCGTGGCTCTGTTGCAGCTTTGCTTCGCTGAGAACGACATGCTGCCGCGGCTCAGAGCGCCGGACGTCTCACTTTCCCTGCGCCTGCCGCAACTGACTCTTTGCCGCATCGACTTCGCGTTGCGTTTGCTGACAAAGAAGAATTCCGCGGAGCTTATCTCCCTGGTAATACCGGGCAGTGAACTTTTTCTTGGCGTATGTTCCATCAAGATTCACACGCGTAGGCGGCAGGGTAAAGTCGCCCACGAAATCCATCCGCAAATCGAACATCTCCGTCCAAAAATAGGGAATTTGTTCGTAACGGATGCGTTTCTTGCCCGTCATATTAGCGCCGGCTACCAGCCCTTGTTCGCGGGCATTTTCCCAGTGCGTCTGACGCCGCATGCCGCCCATCATTCTATCCGGATAGAAGGCGAGATCGCCGATTGCGTAAATTCCTTTTTCTTCGGTCTCAAGATATTCGGTAACAGGCGACCCGTGCGGCCCTGCTAATGGGGTATTACGCACAAGGTCGAGATTCGGTTCGGCACCGCATGCCACGACGGCGAGGCCGACTGGGAAACGGTTACCGCTCTTGGTCTGAATATTGCGCAAGACGGTTTTCCCTTCGAAACCGTTGAGGGCTTCTCCCATTGAGAGCACCACGCCGTGTTTCGCAAAATAATCGGTCAACCACGCGCCGGTATCAGCGTCAATGTAACGATTCAACAGGTAGGCGTCGCGATGCATCAAGCCGACTTTCATTTTCATCATGCGCAGGCTTGCTGCCGCCTCGCATGCCAACAAACCACCCCCCACGACCATGATCGTCTTCTCCAAATTGGCCATTTCGCGTAA
Source organism: Nitrospirota bacterium (assembly GCA_050257685.1). Taxonomy (GTDB): domain Bacteria; phylum Verrucomicrobiota; class Verrucomicrobiia; order Chthoniobacterales; family UBA10450; genus Udaeobacter. The sequence goes on along the minus strand of JBLMXH010000312.1, from coordinate 8,575 downwards.
TGCGAGCGCGTCACGAATTGTTCGCAGATAAATCACGTTACCGAGATTTGTGCCAGCCATTGCCGGGCGTACCGGCCGGCTGCCCATCGCAAGACATGCCTTCGTAAATTCGATGCTTTCGCCATTGGCTAGTACAGCCAGGCGGCGCTCGATGTTGAATTGTGTGACCACAGTGCCGAACCGTGCTTCGATTTTGTGCGATTCGAACCAGCGCTCATCGAATTCCTGGAGCTTTTTCACGTTCGCGTCCTTTTCTCGCAAAAAGCTCTTCGAGATAATCCAACGCTTGTAAGGGGGAAATGCTTCCGCGCCAACGAGCGTGACGGAGCCGCGCTTGTCGTATTTGCGAATTCCTTCGCATGCACTTGCTCCGCCGATACCGGCCCCAACGACGATATAATCACGTCGAATCATATAGGAAACATTGACCATAATTTCAGCGGAGGTATGCCGACAAGCGAAATTGTTGAGGGGAATAGGGTCTGCTGTAGCGGCGGTCTCCGACCGCCGAGCGTTGCCATCGATTTCGAGCGTGTCGGCGCTCAGAGAGCGCCGCTACAGAAGATTGAGCTCTCCGAGCGAAGCCATTCCTTCTTGCATTATCGCTCTCCCTTTAGGCACACTGCCGTCGCCATGAACGAATCCACTACTCAACTCAAGGATACGACAGCGAATCCGGCCCCCCTGGGGCTGCTCGGTTTTGGCATGACCACTGTGTTGCTAAACTTCCACAACGCGGGGTTTTATGAGCTCAATAGCATGATTCTGGCGATGGGGATCTGCTATGGCGGCGCGGCGCAAATTGTGGCTGGGATTATGGAATGGCGCAAAGGCAATACTTTCGCCACCACCGCCTTTCTTTCATATGGCTTGTTCTGGTTCTCGCTGGTCGCGTTGATTATTCTGCCAAAGTTAGGATGGGCCACGGCTTCCAATGAGACCGCGATGGCGGCCTATCTTTTCATGTGGGGCCTGTTCACTGCAGTGATGTTCATCGGCACGTTGCGGTTGCATGTTGCCGGGCAGATCGTTTTTGGATCGCTCACAATTCTGTTTTTTCTCCTCGCGATCGGTGATTTCATTAATGCAAGTCCTGGTTTCAAGCACTTTACCGGCTACGAAGGTATCTTCTGCGGGTTCTCCGCGATCTACGCCGGCCTCGCACAGGTGCTCAACGAACTCTACGGGAAAGTGATTCTGCCGCTCGGCCCGGTGATGAAATAGTTTTTCTTCCCACCACGAAGGACACGAAGAGCACGAAGACGGAATTTGATGAATTGTCGCGCAGCGTTATGGGGTGCGCAATTGAGGTGCATCGAACCCTCGGACCGGGCTTCCTAGAATCCACTTATCGTCAATGCTTAGCTTGCGAGCTCTCGCAGGCGCGGATTCATTTTCAAATCGAGGTGCCGCTACCCGTGCGGTACAAAGACGTCCTGTTGGATTGCAGCTATCGACTTGATCTGGTTGTCGGCGGTGACCTGATCGTAGAGGTCAAATGCGTAGAAACGCTTTTGCCAATCCACCAGGCGCAAATCCTCACTTATATGCGGCTAGCGAAGATTCCGACTGGCCTGCTGATTAATTTCAATGTTACGAATAACAGAATGGCATTAAGCGCTTTGTCCTTTAAAGCTGCTTCGTGACCTTCGTGTGCTTCGTGGTGAGATCTGGCTGATTTTTCAGTAAACTCGCCGCGAGCCTAAGCGCCGAGTCGCTTTTGCCGCCGAGCATTCGGGCAATTTCTTCCTGGCGCGGTTTACCGCTGACTTCGTGCAGATTGGAAAAGGTGCGGCCGCGTGCCACGTCCTTGGTTACAACAAAATGGGAGGAAGCGCTCGCAGCGACTTGCGGCAGATGGGTAATGCAGATCACCTGATGATCATGGCCTAACGCTTGCATTTTGGCACCAACTGCGTTCGCGATCTCGCCGCCAACATTCGTGTCGATCTCGTCAAACACGAGCAGCGGGATAGCGTCGTGGGCCGCCAGGGCGGATTTGATCGCCAGCATCAGGCGCGAAATTTCTCCGCTGGAAGCAATCGTGCGAAGTGGTTTCAAAGGTTCGCCCGGGTTGGGTGAGAAAAGTAATTCGACTGAATCAAACCCGGTCGATCGCGGCTCTTTTTGAGTGGTGAGTTTTGCCTCGAACTCCGATTGGCGGAAACCCAGGTCGCGCAGATTGCGGCGAATGTTTTCGGCAAGTTTTGGCGCAACCTTCCGGCGCAACTTGCTCAAGACTTCGCCGGCGCGGTTCATTTGCGCGCGAATACTTTCGATATCGTTGGCGAGTCGCTCCAACTCTGCGTCACGCCCTTCAATCTTCCGCATCCGTTCGGCGGCGCGTTCACCGAATGCGATCACATCGGTGATTGAAGCCCCGTATTTGCGTTTCAGCGTTTCGAACAGCGAAACGCGTTGCTCGAGAGCAGCGAGTTGTTCCGGATCTAGGTCGAGCTTCTCGGCGTAAGCTGTGAGCGCGCGCGCGATTTCAGAAAGCTCGACTACAGCACCGGCGTGGCCCGACGAGAATTGTGCGATCGAGCTGTCGATTTTTTCCAATTCTCGAAGCAACCGTTGCGTTTCCGCCAACTGAGAGAGAACGGAATCGTCTGCTTCCGATAATTTGTTGGCGACCGCGCTGGCGAGCTCGATCAGTCGTTTGCTGTTGCTTGCCAGTGCGTAGCGCTTCTCGATTTCTTCTTCTTCACCGGCGACGAGACTGGCCGAATCGATCTCGCTGACTTGATGCCGAAGCAAATCCAGCTCCTGTTCCCGCGCGGTTTCTGCCGTGTTCAGCGCGGCGTATTCAGCGAGTAGCGCCTGTACTTGCAAGTAGTGCTTTCGATATTGCTCGAGTTGTTCTTCGCCGCGCGCGAACGAATCGAGCACACGCAATTGCGTCTCAGGCGAGAGCAACGACTGATGATCGTGCGGGCCATGAAGATCAACCAGGTCGTCCCCTAGATTCTTCAATACCGACAACGTTGTCGGGGACCCATTGATGAACTGCCGATTCGTTCCGGTTGAAGAGAGAGTCCGCTTCAGGATCAAATCGTCCTCGCATGGCTCTATGCCCGCCTCCACAAGTTGCGTATTCAAGTTTTGCAAACCGTTTCCGGTAAACACGGCTTCAACGGTGCAGAGATCGGAGCCGGTTCGAATCAGCGACTTATCCGCACGCTCACCCAGCAAAAGTTGTAGCGCGCCAATAATAATTGATTTCCCGGCACCCGTTTCTCCGGTGATTGCGATAAATCCCGGCCCCATCTGCCACTCGAGCTCTTCCACAAGCGCCAGATTCCTTATTCGCAATAGTGCGAGAACTACAGGCATGACGGAAAATTAATTTGGCAGGCAGCAGTCTAAAGTTGCGACTTCCGAAGATTCAAACCTCAATAATCCGATTTTCAATCGCTGAACAACACACCACACCTTCAACCAAAGCCCAAATGCGTGCCTGAAAAATCAACCGGAGCAGACGCTGACCGGGAATTGTGTGCTAGCGAGGATACCAATTAATTCTTCTGCTATCGGGAGGATTGAACAGCTTCGAGTCGACCGCGAAGATCGTGTGCCATAACGCCCAACCTCTGCAGGTCGTGTGCAAACTCTCTCTGCAGATCCATATGAACGCGAAAAGCAGGAAGTAGATGTCCGTCGGGCCCATAAAATGCGTCCGGTCCTGAGAGTGCCTTTGGTAACACCTCACGTTCTGTGAATTGATTGTATCGATCGTAATTGTCATGAATCCCAACAAACTCGTTATAGAAATACCCGAGATCTCTGCGCAGCTTGGGCTCGAGCATCCGAGCCAGGCCCGATGCAACAGCGCTATTCCACGCCGCTGAAGGCGGGTGCGGTGCACCTGGAATTCTGTAGTGACCAGGAACGGCCCGTTTGCCTTCCCGGTCAGCCTCCTCCCAGCGGGCGATGTCTGCCAAAATCGCATCAGAAAACATGCGGCTCTTACGTTCCGTCTCCGTCAATTCTGCGATGATTCCGGCGACGGCTTGGTGCATTTCATTAACTTGACTCCTGTTGTCGCGGTAGTTCTCGACGACGAAGGCTGCGCTTACACCTGCGAACACCACAATGAGTTCGCCCGCCAACCAGCCCAGGCGCTGACTCCAGCTTTGTTTTCGATCTAGATGTGACACCGTGACTGCAGCCGCAATCTCACCTGATAATTCCGCGCTCGCTTGTTTCGAGAAACTGGATGATCTCACTGATATCTTCGTTCTGATGTAATTCTTTCTGCATCGCTTCGATTGCCTGGCGACGGTTGTATTTCGATCGGTAAATCAAGCGAAAGGCTTCTTTAATCAGCTTAACTCTTTCCGGCGGGTAATTTTTCCGTTCCAAGCCAATCAGGTTGATCCCGCGAATCTCAGCTGGATTGCCATCAGCGATCATGAATGGCGGGACGTCTTGCACAATCTTCGAGCAACCGCCGGTAATGGCGAATCGCCCGATCCGACAAAATTGATGCACAGCTGTCAGGCCGCCCATTACGGCGTGGTCTCCCACCTGAACGTGGCCAGCTAGTGTGCCATTGTTGGAGAAAACGACGTGGTCGCCAACAACGCAATCGTGTCCGATATGACTGTAGGCGAGGAAATTCCCGGCGTTGCCGATCCTTGTTCTACCTTCGCTAGCTGTACTGCGATTCACGGTCACAAATTCGCGAAACGTGTTTTCGTCGCCGATCTCCAGATACGTCGGTTCGCCCCGGTATTTTAAGTCTTGTGTTTGCTGGCCAATAGAGCAGTAGGCGTAGAACTTGTTCTTCCCGCCAGCCTGCATTGGTCCGCAGAGGGTCACGTGATGTTGCAGCCAGCAATTTGGACCGAGCACGACGTCAGGGCCGATGACGCAATAGGGACCGACGATTGTGCCGGCACCGAGTTCTGCCCCCGAATCGATAATTGCCGTGGGGTGGACCTGCACATCACACATAATGACGAAGAACAAATGACGAATGACGAACGAATGACGAAGTTCGAAGCTCGAAATCACAGTCATCCTGAACGGATCCCGCAGACGGGGGAGGCTTCGAAGGATCCCGCAGAATTGCCCACGAAGTTTCGCCGCGGTATGGAGAGCCTGTCCTCGCGTACCTAGTGCGCTGGATTGGAGCTTCGACTTCGCTCGGGATGGCAGATTTTTCGTTCATTCCCTCATTGGAGATGTGCTTGGGCCTTCGTCATTTATCCAGAAACGTAAACATCAATTCGGCTTCGGAGACGATTGCGTCGTTCACAACACAATGGCATTTCGCTTTTGCGAGCCGTTCACCGCGTGACTTGATGAGCTCGGCGTGAATGAAGATGGTATCGCCGGGCAAAACCGGTTTGCGAAATTTCACTTCGTCGGCGCTCATAAAGTAGCCGATCCGGCTGGTAGTTTTCGCCAACTTAAACAACAAGATGCTGGCCACCTGCGCCATCGCTTCGACCTGCATAACGCCGGGCATCACAGGGTGACTGGGAAAATGTCCCTGGAAAAAAGGCTCGTTGATGGTGACGGTTTTCACGCCTACACATTTGGTTTCGGTGTCGAAGCTGATGATCCGGTCGACCATCAGGAAGGGAAACCGATGCGGTAAAATCTGCATCACTTGATCGGTATCCAGTCCGCCGTCGCCGCTTGGAATAGGACGCGATACCGCCAGCGCACTTCTGCGTGTTTGTTCGCGCGCTATTAACCGTGAAAGGTCCGCATTGCTCGCATGACCCGGTTTCACCGCCACGACATGCCCGCGAATGCGTCGCCCAGCCAGAGCGAGATCGCCGATGATGTCGAGAATTTTATGACGCACAAATTCGTCAGGAAATCGTAATGGTTCCTTGCTTAACACTGCTTCGCCGCGTACGACGATCGCGTTCTCGAGACTGCCGCCTTTGATGAGATTTTTATCCATCAGCGGCTTGACGTCCTCGTAGTAAACGAATGTTCGCGCCGGAGCGATCTCGCGTTCAAAGACTGCCGGCGTAACTTCGATCGACAGGAACTGTGTGAATTTGTTGTTGGGGCCCGCTTGCGTGCAGGAGATCCGAAACTTGTTATCAGGCAGCAAAATAAGCAGTGCCCCCGTTTTTGATTCGACGTGCATTGTGTCTCGCGCATCGAAGAATTTCCGCGGCTCTTCCTGCGCAACGACACCGGCCTTGCGGATGAGATCGACATATGCCTGGGCGCTGCCATCGCCGATTGGCGGCTCGTTTGCGTCCATTTCCACGATCGCGTTATCCACGCCCATGGCCCACAGTGCTCCCAGCACGTGCTCGACGGTGTGGACGCGCACCGAGCCTTCGCCGATCGTAGTAGCGCGTTCGACGGTCTTTAGATTCTCAATTTTCGCGTCGATCGTTGGCTCATCCTGCAAATCTTTGCGCCTGAATTTAATTCCGTGGTCTACCGGCGCGGGGTGCAGTTTAAGCGTCGCCTTTTCACCGGTGTGCAACGCAGTGCCGGTAAAACCGGCGACCTTTCCAACAGTCTGCTGAAGCTCAGGAGCGGCCATCGCGGGCTTAAATAACAGAGATTTTACCTGGTGACCAGCAGTGTTCTAGATGTCGGAGCGCCGGTGTGCAATCTCATCAACAGCCTGCTTTAGCTGGGTGGTAAACCCGAATGAAAGGTTGCGGTTCGGACTATGCAGCATCGAAAACACCTCGCAGAAGCGAAGCGTTAGTGAGAGGATTCATTTCAATTCAATCTCACCGCAATCGAACGCCATCATCTGATCAATATTCGAGATCCGAAATTGATGTACGCGATTGCCGTCGTCCTCCCAAATATCGAGGGTGTTATCACCTTTTAGTGCGATCCCGCCGCGCGTCACATTCGGTGTCTCACTGATTTTGAACAGAGGGAGACCGTCGCTGGTTTCCAGGTAACTCCCCTCGCCGTTAAATCCAATTCCGAGTTCGACATTCGACTTTTTATCTTTCCGCAACGGATTGCGGACTAATCGGACCTTCACTGTGTTTCCGCCGATCTCCGTTGGGCTCGGCGAAGTTTCGCCCAGATCTTCGCGTTTTAGCGGACCGACCATGTACCCGCGCGCGTGATACCGTCCGGATGGTAAATCCTGGTGTTCATTATCTTTTCCATCCCATCGCGTCGCGAGCGCATCAGCCCCGATGGTGAAATTGTCCAATTGCGCGTTCTGATGCAGGACGCGCACGATTTTGCCGCTCTGATCATAGATTCCGAGGCTGACCGTACCTTCCATTGGCGGAGGAACGAAACTGATGCGGACACTTCTTGCGGGCGACGGCGAAGGCGTTTGTTCCGGTGTCGGTGAGGGCGGCACAGACTGTTCTGGCGAAATCGAAGCGGACGGAGATTCTCCGGGTGTCGGCGAAGGAGCTGCAGAGGGCGATTCTTGTGCCGCGGCGATTGCCGCAAACACACACGCCGAGATAAGTGCTATACCAGCGCGAAGTTTCATTGTCATTCTGAGCGGAGCACAGCGGAGTCGAAGAATCCCGTCGCAATACCTCTTGATTTCATCGCGGCATGTTTGAAAGCCTGGCCTCATGCTTCGCATTTCGTTGCAGCGACTTCGCTCGCCATGACAGACGCTAAGCATAGTAGCGCCAGTTCACGTCCGGGAAAATATTGTTCCGCCATTCACAGTCGCGCAGAAATTCTTCATCGACATTGTTTGCGAGAGACTGATCGTGCAGACGATTGAAGCGGCGAAGGTGATCGACGGTACGTTGAGTGGCGTATTTCCGCGCAGTGTCGGTTTTGATTAGAAATGCCCAGTCACTTGATTGCGCCAGCAAAAGCTCGCGGGCGAGTTGTTTGAGTACGCGATCCGTCATTTGTAGGGCGGGCACTTCTCCTGCCGCTCGCTCGGCCGATAACCGAGGCGGTTGTTCTGCAATCGTATTCGTATGCTGCTGCGCGAGTTGAGTCATCCGGTCCGTCGCGGATTGCAGTTGCGGATAAATCCAGGCGTTACTGGGATCAAGCCAGACGGCAAGGTGGCCGCCCTCGCCCCAGGTAGAAGCAGCAGGCTCAACGATTTGCTGCGTCGCATGGGTGGCCAAATAGTTACTCGGCGTTGTGAGGCGGACACCCGGTTCGCAAGCTGCGTGTCGAATAAATTGTTCGAGGAAAATCGGTCCTTCAAACCACCAATGACCAAACAATTCCGCATCGAACGGAGCGACCAGAATTGGATCAAAACCCATTTTATCGATGTTCTGGATCTGCTCACGGCATTGTTCCAGAAAGTGAATTGCGTGTTGCGCCGCCGCATTTTCGGCCGTGTTTCGATCATAAAGTTGTTTCTCGTCACCGCGTTCGGTGATCCGATGATATTTCACGCCGGAGAATTTCCTCGTTCCGCGCGCGATCGATCCCAAATATTCCAGTGGCAGATCGAAACCGATGTCCCGGTAGAAATCGCGGTAGGCCGGATGGCCTGGGTAGCCTTCGTCTGCACTCCAGACTTGCCGGCTGACATTGGGTTCGCGTGCAAAAGCCGCCGGCCCCGCTGGTGTGTAGCAGGGAGCGTAAATGGAGCAACACGGGCGCGGCCGTCCAAAGAGCAAAC
>JBLMXH010000311.1:0-2692 GCA_050257685.1 Nitrospirota bacterium | reverse complement strand
GCGCGCGTGTCAGCTCGCGCCGGCTGGCCAGTCCGCCGCGGCGCCCAATGTTCGCCAGATAGTCGCGCACCCGCTTGTCAGTTTGCGTCATGTTCGTTTCAATCCTGCATCGTAAGCGGGTTACGATGAACCAAAAATCAAGTTCGTTTCGGCGAGGCGCCGAAACCAGCACGCGAGGCGCGTGCGCTCCCCAGATGTCCGCGAGTTGATCCGAATTATCCGACGCGCGGGAAATGGATCCGCAGTTTGATGCAGATGTACAAGATAAGAATTGCACCGAGCGTCGAGAGGATGAGTCCGGCAGGGTGAAACCGTTCGTTTGTCGGCGGCGCGAACAAATGAGTTACGGCTCCGCCGAAGATGCCGCCGATGATGCCGACCACGATGGTCCAGAAAAACGTCATATGAACGTGCATCACTGATTTCGCGATGATACCGGCGATCAGGCCGACCAGGATGTACCAAATGAGGTGAAACATAGCTGTTAAGATTACACAGGATTCGGAATTGCTGCCGCGCTTGCGTTCATTTGATAAAATTGAAACGCTCTCGGCAAGCAATCTCTTCTGCGGTTAGAATGCGTGCATCGTAAGGTGGTGATGGCAAGATCGGAAAAGTTCGTTTTCGCGAGACGCCCGCACACGGCTGGCAGGCAGTGCGCTCCCCGGAATTACGTGCGGTGGGCACGGCCGCCTCTAGACCGCCTTTGTGGACATGCATGAATCGAAGAGTGTTTCGGCGAGCCGCCGAAAACCAACACGCGAGCCGCGTGTGCTCCCCAGAAGTACTGCGGCTGACACGGCCGCTGCACCGCTTCGCGGTTTCTGTTATCCTGGGTTCCTGGTTTCCTGATTCGATCTCTCAGATTGGCGTCTGACACAGACGCCCTACAAATTTCGGCTCAGGAATTTACTTGATGCGTTCTCGCCACGGCGAGTCTGCGACCTGCTTTCCTGATTCAAGATTCGCTCTTGCGGCCGGCACGGCCGCCTCTACACCGCCTTTGTGGACATGCTGAATCGAAGAGGGTTTCGGCGAGCCGCCGCTGCAACGGATGCGAAGCAACGGCCAGGCTTTCAAAACCAACACGCGAGCCGCCCGCACACGGCGGGCAGGCAGTGTGCTCCCCAACCCTGAACATTTGGATTTGCGTGAGCTCGTGGAGGCGCAATAGCGTCGAGGGTGCGCGGAGTTCGCTGGGATTATTCCATTTTGCTGATCATAACCGGCGCGGTGTTGTTCATGCTTGAAGCGAGCGGGTGCGCCAAACATCCCCAGCCCACAGGCGGTCTCATACAACTGAAAGCGTGCCGGGTAACTGGCGTCGATGAGGAACTGCTTTGCGGGAAACTGACGGTTTTTGAAAACCGTGAGACGCGCAGTGGTCGAACGATCGATCTGAATATCGTCGTGCTGCCGGCATTCGATCAGAAAAACAAGGCGGAGCCGTTGTTCGATTTGGCGGGCGGTCCGGGCGAAGCGGCAACAGGAGCTGCAGATTTCTACGCTGCTCCGGGCAAAGAATACCGGCGTCGGCACGACGTGGTGTTGGTCGATGAGCGCGGTACCGGACAGTCGAACCGGCTTTCGATTCCGCAGGATAAAACACCGCAGCATTACCTGACTGAGATGTATCCAGTCGATTACGTCAGGGAAATGCGTCACGCGCTCGAGCAACGCGCGGATCTGACGAAATACACAACCTGCATCGCTGTGGATGATCTCGATGCTGTGCGAGCGTGGCTCGGGTATGACAAGATCAATCTGTTCGGATTGTCGTACGGAACGCGCGCAGTGCTGGTTTACATGCGGCGCCATCCTAACCACGTCCGCAGCGCAATTTTGATGGGCGTTGCGCCTATCGATCTGAAAATGCCGCTGCACCATTCCGAGTCGGCAGCACGCGCGATGGACTTCTTGTTAGGCGAATGCGAACAGGACGCCAGTTGTCACGCCGCTTTCCCACGGATTCGCGATGATTGGAAGAATGTACTGGCGCAGTTGGAGAAACAGCCCGCCCATGTGGAATATTCTCCGCCCGGCAAAACCGCGCACACGACAGTCGAAATCCAACGCGATATTTTTGCGGAGAAGATCAGGACCTGGATGTATGATCGCGAGAAATCGGCAACGATTCCGTCGATCATACATCATGCGGCGCATGGCGACTTCGCGCCATTCCTTAAGCAAGCAATCGCTCCGTCAATTCCTGATTTTCTGGCCGACGGAATGTATTTGTCGGTCACGTGCGCGGAAGACGTCCCATTCATTAACCAGGCAGAAGCAGCAGCATTGAATGCGAACAATCCTTTTCGCAACTACCGCGTTTTCCAGCAAACGCGCGCCTGCGGGATGTGGCCGCGGGGCGAAATTCCACCCGATTTTCTCGAACCCGTTCGCTCAAACGCACCGGTGCTGATTTTTTCCGGCAACATGGACCCGGTCACGCCGCCCAGGTATGGCGAAGAAGTCGCCAAGTATTTGCCGAACAGCAGACACGTCATTATTCCAGAAGCTGGCCACGGGCCGTTCGGATTGAGTGATCCGGGCTGTATCGATCGAATCGCGATCGAATTTCTGGACAAAGGCGATGCGAAAAATCTCGATGTGAGTTGTGTCGCGCGAATGGCGCGGCCGCCATTCGCAACGAAGTAGCGTCGGTAGGGCGGGTCCCGCGCATGCGGGACACGAC
>JBLMXH010000310.1:0-5572 GCA_050257685.1 Nitrospirota bacterium | reverse complement strand
ATTTGCTGCATTGGAACGATCATCACAAGGCTTACCACGGTCTGCGCGCCGTGTTGCACGTGCTGCGCGATCGCCTGCCTGTGCCGGAAGCGGCGCATTTTGGGGCGCAACTTCCCATGCTTGTGCGCGGCTTCTATTACGACAACTGGAAACCGGCCGCCACACCGATGAAGATCAAGACCGCGCAAGAATTCTATGACGCGGTGCGGGAGAATTTCGCCGCAGACCGCAACGTCAATCCAATGCGATTGACCGAAGCGGTTTTAAAGGTGCTGTCGACCCACACCTCTCCAGGTGAGTTGGAGAAGGTGCTCGGAATTTTTCCGCCGGAATTGCGCGCTCTCTGCCTCGAGCATAAGAGTGTTGCTCTCTCTGATCTCCGATGACTGCAAGTTCACTCGTCATCGTAGCCGATCGGGGCAGCTTGCGCGCGTATCGGGTGGAGGAAACACCGACGCGAGGTCCCCACTTGGAGTTGGTGCAGGCCTTTGAAGTCATAGATGTGATGGATGCGACGAGCACACGGCATGAGACGCCGATGACGGATTGGCCGGAATTGGAACGAGAGATGGATCGCCGTGTTTGCAAAGAGCTTGCCGCCGAAATCGCGAAGACCGTGGAGCGCGCCCCGGGCGAAGGCTGGTCGTTCGCTGCCCCCGAATCAATTCGCAGAAAGATCGTCGAACAATTACCGCCCGAAATCCGGGAGCGGATCGTGGAGCATGTCGAATCTGATCTGGTGAAACTGCCGGCGTCCGCGCTGCTGTCGCATTTCCGCTCGCTTCGACCGATTTGATTTATGGTACAAGATACTTCCACAGTCCCGCAGACGAGGGATGAGCCGCTGGGGTTCAAAATTGAGAAAGTGCTGGTGCCGCTGGATTTCTCCCCGGCATCGGAGCAAGCACTCGAGTATGCCGTTTGGCTGGCGACACAGTTTCGCGCGTCCATTCATCTTGTGCACGTCTATCCGCCTGACGAAGCGTCATCGGTGCCGAGCGCGGGGCACCTGCTGTTCCAGTCAGCGGAGGCGATCGAACGGCTTAACGAGGAGCTGACCGGGATTCATCGCAAGCATGTACCGACATTTCGTCCGGATAATTGTCATATCCGTCGTGGACGACCTTACGAGGAGATTGTCCGTTTGGCCCGTGAGATCGACGCCGATTTGATCGCGCTTTCGACGCGCGGACATAGCGGACTGAAACATCTTTTGCTCGGGAGTACCGCCGAACGAGTCGTTCGCAGCGCGCCCTGTCCTGTTCTGGTCGTGCGGAAAAGTAAACAAAAATCGAAAGCAGCAGCCAGAGCGTTCACAATTCGCACCATCCTGGTTCCGACAGATTTCTCGCAATGCTCGCTCGCCGGAACGCAGTACGCAGCATTCTTAGCGAGGAAGCTTGGTGCCACGCTCCGTCTCTTTCACGCGATCTATCCGTACACGAATTACGTGTTCGTTGATCGAGCCGGCGTGCGTCTCTCCGGACTGGCTGAAGCGGTGGAAGAAACGAGCCGGCAGGAGATGGAAGCGCTCGAGCAAATGGATTTCATGCGCGGTCTGCAGGTTCAAACCGCAACGCTTCCTGGTCTCGCAGTCGACGAAATCTGCGCTGCAGCGGGCGAGCCGGACGTTGATCTCATCGTCACTTCCACTCATGGCCGGACAGGTTTGAAGCACGCTCTTATCGGCAGTGTCGCCGAACACGTCGTGAGGTACGCCCAGCGTCCGGTTCTGGTTGTCCCCAGTTGGTCTCGAACCGAATCCTAATTCCAGTATCTGAATATCAAGATGCTGCTCGGCGAACCAGGCGAAAAAGGTTGGCAGCGCCAAATGAAACTGGTGCTCTGGTCAATCGCGGTCTGCGGCCTTTTTGCGCTCACGGATGCATCCATTTCGGCGCAGCGTCGCGTCGGAAAGTTGCCTCCCGGCGATTTCTTTTGGGAACCGGAGTTAGCGCCGAGCGGCCCGCTAGTCATGATCATTAGTTTGCCCGACCAGACGCTGAGCGCGTATCGCAATGGAATCCGAATCGGCTACTCAAGCATCAGTAGCGGTGTAAAGGGACGTAGCACGCCAACCGGTGTCTTCACGATTTTGGAAAAAGAAGTAACGCATTTCTCAAACAAATATCATCACGCGCCAATGCCTTATATGCAGCGACTGACGTGGGAAGGCGTGGCTTTGCACGGCGGCGATCTCCCGGGTTATCCGGCAAGTCATGGTTGTATCCGATTGCCGCGGGAATTTGCGAAAAGACTTTACTCGGTTACGACCCGCGGCACGACCGTCATCGTTGTCGATGAAAAACATCCGCAACCGACCATCGCTGCACAAGCGGGTATTTTACTGGCCAACACCGATTTGGGACCCGATATCTCACGTCCGCTTGAATCTGAATTCGAATGGAACCCGGAACGAAGCGGGCAGGGGCCAATCACGATATTAGCGAGCAGCGCGGATCAGACGGTTTACGTATATCGGAATGGTATTCCGATCGGCCGTGCGGCCTTTACGATTGATGATCCGAAACGTCCATTGGGCGGCCATGCGTTCACCATGCTCGAAGGGGTTGCGGAAACGCAGAGCACATTTGTGCCTGGACGACCCGCGCATCGCTGGATGGCCGTGAGAACGGAAGGAAATACCACGCTGGAAGATCTCGGGCGACGCGTCCGCGTCTTTCCGGCGTTTGCCGAAAAGGTTTACGACATCGTTTCTCCCGGGACCACCGTCGTGGTGACGGACGCTCCGGCATTGCGCCCCTCGCCATTGGCTCATGCGATTTTTCTGATGGAGGCGGCAAAGCGATAAAATGCGCAGCTCGGGTTGCATGATAGCGGGCTGGATTTGTGATTCGAAAGCTGAACAAACCTGAACTGTGTGCCTAGCGCGTCGCACAAACATCGTGTCGAATAGTTGACGCGAGCAATGGCGCCAGAGAAACCACTTTTACCCCGCGACCACGGGGCCAATCGTTAGGCGATATTGGGATCGAGTCGGTCACGACGATCTGCTGGATGGCGGGATGACTTAGATTTTGCGGTGCTTCCAGAGTAAAAACCGGATGCGTCGCGGCAACGGTAATACCGCCACTCGCGCCAGCCTGAAGCAGAACCTCGATCGCATTCTTAATTGTCCCGCCGGTAGAGATCATATCATCGACAATCACGCACGGTCTGCCGCGCCCAGCTCCTACGACCCTTGTAATAGCGGTTTTCGCGCCATCGAGCCGCTCCTTGTGTAACACTGCAACTGGGCAGCTCAGCCGTGCGCCATACGCCGAAGCCAGCTTTATCCCGCCCGCGTCCGGTGAAACAATCACCGATTCTGCAGGCAGGTCTTCTTTCAACGCGTCGGCGATTACAGGGACGGCCGTCAGATTTTCAACCGGCGCGTGGAAGAAGCCTTCCACCTGCGGCGAGTGCAGGTCCACCGCGATCAGTTGACTGATGCCAGCCCGTTCTGCGAAGTCAGCTATCAGTCTGCCCATCAACGCACAGCGCCTGCCCTTTCGCTTGTCTGCTCGAGCGTACCCAAAATACGGTGCGACCCATGTGACAGCCGCGGCTGCAGCCCGCCGGCATGCATCAGCGATAGCAAAGGCTTCCATCGTGTGTTGATCGACCGGCGGACAGGAAGATTGAATGATAAAGACGCGGCGCTCGCGGACCGACTCGCCAAGTTCCACGTTGACCTCGGTATCCGGGAAACGCTCCACACAGCATTTGGCAAGATCGACATCAAGCGACCGCGCGATTGCACCGGCGAGATCACGATTCGCGGTCCCGCTTACGACAATCAAATTCTGATTCATGACTCCTTTTTTACTGGATTACTTTTGCCTATCGCTCGCCACTATTTGGCAAAGAACCTTCAAAACTTGCGGTGACACGGCCACGTCGCATAACGGAATCCTGTCCAGTTTTCGCATCATAAATGGCAGTTTGGATATGCGTGACGCGAATTGGCCGGGCAAGATTTGAACAGGATCTCGCAATTCGCGGGCGGCACGCCGCACGGGAAACAGCCATTTGTTGGCAGTGAAAACAGATGCCGGCACCATCGACACGCTTCTGGCGGTGTTGATTTCAATCGTGCTCAACAGCTGCGCTGGCCTTGGCAATGCACAATTGAGTGCGTCGGAGAAGATGATGTGGTCCACATACGCGATCGGCACGCCAAAAGGCATGGCGACGTGCATCGTTGTCAACAAACCCGACCCATCGGCGCCGCGCGGGGTCGTGCCCGTCCTGATCACAGCCAAACACGTTTTGGACGCTGCTCCGCATGGGCCTTACTTCCTCGGTGTCCGGACAGTCGACCAAAATGGGAATGCACACGTCGCTATCCTCGAATTTGCGCCGCGGCGTTCGGGCGGCTTCATCTACACGTGGCATCCACAGCATGACGTGGCCGCGATTGAACTGCGTCTTCCGGAAGAAGTGGCGGGTGTAATCGATGTTCCCTCATTTCTCGATCAAAACGCGATTGGGCGGGACGAAGATCAGCCGCGGCCCGGCCAGGAGATTTCGGTGCTTGGATTCCCAAAGGTGTTTCCAGGCACAGCCGGCGGATTTGCAGTGCTGCGTGGCGGCAAAATCGCGTCCTATGCGCCGGGCGATCGACGGAACACGGAAAGATTTCTCGTTAACACCTCTGCATTCTCTGGCGATAGCGGCGCACCAGTATTTGCGGACGCCGGTGGGGGTAGAAACCCGCACCTGATCGGTCTCTTGACGGATCGAATTGGAAAGAAAGCCGGGGAAGCGCCGCTTGCTATCGCGGTCAACGCAGATGTCATACGTGAGACGTTGCAACTGCTTGATCAGCATGAGCGGAGCATGTCAGGCACCGGCTCGCGCGGGCAATCGGACCAGGCATCGCCGAATCAGTCGAATACAAGACTACGCGGTTCGCGAGCTAGTTTCATCAAGATTATCCATTCCAAACAGTCCGCGCTCGTCGCGTTAGCAACTGGTTCACAGGAATAATTCCCGATTCGTTCCGTGCTATGGTGCTTCGCGGCGGGGCGAAACAAATTCGCAAGCTGATTAGATTCGATCCGCTCGGGCTAGAGAGCAAGAAATGCTCGCTGAATCGCAAGAGAGGGGAAGAACTTCGCCTGTTGTCGCCCCAATTTTGACAAGACTTGTATGTCAATTTCACCTGTGGATCTTATCAGCGAGAAAGCGGAAGCACTCGTCGGGGCGCCTGATGATTTCAATTCAGTTCTCGATCTTATCGCGGACGCGCGTTTTGTTTTGATCGGTGAAGCCAGCCACGGCACACACGAGTTTTATCGAATCCGCGCGCAAATCTCGAAAGTGCTGATCGCAGAGCGAGGTTTTAATGCTGTGGCCGTGGAAGCGGATTGGCCGGATGCCTATCGGGTCAACCGGTTTGTCTGCGGCACGAGCAGGGACAGCGATAGCGTGGAAGCGTTGAGCGGGTTTCAGCGTTTTCCGCAGTGGATGTGGCGCAACGCAGATGTTCTCGATTTTGTTGGCTGGCTGCGCGAACACAACGATCAGGAAACTGGCGAGGACCGGAAGTGCGGATTTTACGGCCTCG